>NZ_JARVCN010000485.1:0-18768 GCF_038442745.1 Crocosphaera sp. Alani8 | reverse complement strand
CTTTGTCCCCTAACTTTCGGCGAGTCCCCCCAGACTTTTTGAGAAGCTTCGAAAGCTGAAGAAGAAACCTAGAACTCGTCGGAAGATAGCTAGAAAACAATATTTGGAAATAGCTAAAAAGCGTCGCCCCTCAAAAAAAGAAACCAGAAAAGCCATCGGTCAACAACTAAAATACATCAAGAAGAATCTATCCCATATAGAGGAGCTGATTAAGGCCGGTTCTGACCTAAAACAATTAAGTAAAAGACGAAGGGACTGTAATTTTAATGATAGCTAATTACAACTATATTTTTTATATCCATAGCCATCAATATATGGATATTCTTTCGTATCAAAATTACAATAGTTTAGCTCAATTGCTGAATTAAAGTTAACTGCCCAAATTTCTAGTGGTTTGGGTAAATTATTAACTATTGCTTGAAGATTTTTTGTTGATTGTAAATCATTATTTTCTGTTTGATTGATTAATAAAAAAGAAATATTTTCTAATCCATTTCTATGCCTTAATTCTAGTGCTATACCCATCATTTCGCCCGTTTGAACTAAACTTTTGTGGGTAGTAGCAATGAGAACAGGTTGAGATGAATTTTCTTTGATAACTGATATTAATTGTTCGGGACGGTAATATTTTTGATACCCTAAGTTAATTAAGACAGTTACTGCTCCTAAAAATCCCATCAACCACACAGCATAGAAAGCAAATTGTCCGTTACAGTTCAACTTATTGTATAACTTTTGCAGTAAGATTAAAGGGTTGATGGTTTCCTTTTTTTGTAACTGTTTATTTTCTGGCTTAATGTTATTCCATAAAATAGCTAAACTCGCTCCCACTAATACTATGACACCAGGAAAATAAGTAAAACTATAACGAGCAGCCCGAGTTAAGTCTACGCCGACAACATAAGTTATTATTAAAAACGAAGCAATTACACCGCTAATAAATATCATCAAAGCTAATAAGGGAAGAGCAAATTTATTTATCTTTAAGCCCTTTCTTATTCCTCTTATACTATAAGGGATTAACCAAATAAAGAATAGAAGTAAAATCAACCCAGAAATAATAACCACAGGAATAGAAGAAGATTCCACCGGTAACAAAGATAACATGGGAACCCAAACAGCTAATAACTGAAATGGGGGACTAATGGCATATTTAATATGACTTAATGGATGAATCCAAGTGATCATGTTATTGCCATAACCATGACTGATAGCTAGAAAAATCCACAATAAACCCGTAGCTGATGTTCCGAGAATAGCAGCTAAAACACGGATGATATTTCGTTTACTTAACCGTGATAAATTGTTTCTGTATTTAGCATAGATAAGAATAACCAACGTTATTGCTTCTGCAATTAAAGTTAAAACAAAAAAATAATGAACCGATAGACCTAAGCTATTAACTAAAATCCAGGTAAAAACTAACCATAAAGGAATAATTGATTGTCGATAAAGATGCTGAATAGTAAGGATTAAACAGAGTAAAGAAGCAATAACAAACAAAATACTTAATGTGTAATGACGGGCTTCTTGTGCCAAAAAAATACCAAAAGGAGAAACCGCCATCAAACCTGCACTCATTTGCCCAACTAGACGAGAACGAAAGGCAATTTTTCCTAAAAAATAAACCCCTAAAATAGATAAAATTCCCAACAAAGCAGGAAGCGATCGCATCACCTTAACATCCACATATTCCCCTGCTGTTTGCCATAAATTAACCCACAAATGAACCAAAACAAAATATAGAGGGGGATGATTATCTTCTTGCAACAATAAAGAAACAACATGGCCTATTCCTACGTCGCCATTAACACTAAGTGGTTGCAAAAGCCTATCCAATGAAATAACCTGATTCAGGGGCACTGAACGAAAATCATTTCCTAAACTAAACACCATTGTGGCAAATTCATCGGTCCAAGGGGGTTTAGCAGACAAGTTTGTAAAGCGGAGAATCCCACCTAAAACCATCCATAACCCCAACAATACCCAATCATTAACCTGGGACAACTGATTTATCCACTGTTTAGACGACTGAAGTTTTAACACAGAAAATCCTCACAACCAAACTTTAAATAAAATAACCTAAATTGACACTATGCAGCTTATAGATTGGATTATTGTTTTAATTTATCTCTTTGCGACGATGGCTTTAGGATTATTGTTGTCTCATCAAGAAACCCAAACCGATGACGACAATAAAGAGTCCAAAAGTCTTGTAAACAATCTGCTGGCGGGAAGAAACCTTCCTTGGTGGTTAGCCGGAACCAGCATGGCCGCCACCACATTTTCAATCGATACACCTTTGTACATCTGCGGTGTAGTTGCCACCAGAGGTATCGCAGGTAACTGGGAATGGTGGAGTTTTGGCATTGCCCATATTGTTCTCATTTACATCTTTGCAGGGCTGTGGAGACGCTCAGAAATGGTTACCGACGCTGAATTAACAGAATTGCGTTATGGTGGAACTACAGCAGCCATTTTAAGGGCAACCAAAGCATTTTTATTTGCGGTTCCTATCAATTGCATCGGCATCGGTTACGCCATGTTAGCTATGGTTAAGGTCGTAGATGCGTTGAATTTATGGGAAAGTTTAGGTTTTGATCTCGGGGAAGCGACAAAACTTTGGACTGTGATTGCTTTGAGTATTTTTGTCCTAATTTATACAGGGGTTTCAGGGCTTTGGGGGGTAGTCATTACCGACTTTTTCCAATTTTTCTTAGGCCTATTTGGGGCCACATTAGTGGCAATTATTGCAGTCAATGATGCTGGTGGAATGCGGGAATTAATTCCTAACGTTCAAGAAATTACTACTTTTGATGTTTTATCGTTTATTCCTATTACCAATAAAGGCGGTTTAAACTTTACTTGGAATGATGCCGCAGGTATTACAGCAACAACTTTTTCTGCCTATATTTTTGTCCAATGGTGGTCTTTTCGTCGCAGTGATGGGGGTGGTGAATTTGTACAAAGATTGTTAGCCGTGAGAGGAGAAACGGAAGAAGCGGCCAAAAAAGAAGCCGAAAAAGCAACTTGGTTTTTTAATATTCTTCACTACATTGTGAGAACTTGGCCATGGATTATTACCGCTTTAGCAGCTATGGTTTTATTGCCTAATTTAGAAGATTCCGAACTAGCTTATCCTACTTTGATGTTAAATTATTTACCATCGGTGGTTTTAGGTTTGGTGGTAGCTTCTTTGATCGCTGCTTTTATGAGTACAATTTCCACTTCTATTAATTGGGGGGCTTCCTATTTAACTAATGATTTATATCGACGTTTTTTCCGTCCTCAAGCATCGGATCAAGAGTTAATTAATGCGGTTAGGTTGGCATCAGTATTAGTAACTGTTTTAGGTTCAGTTGCCGCTTTTTATGCAACAGATGTCCGTACCATCTTTCGTTTAGTGATTGCCATTGGAACTGGACCTGGACTTGTGTTAATTTTACGTTGGTTTTGGTGGCGAATCAATGCTGCTGCTGAATTATCGGCTATGATTGCCGGGTTTGTTATCGGTTTAATCACAACCGTAAATCCTGATGTTAATAATATTTTCCCTGACTTTGGTTGGCGATTACTTGGTATTTCAGCATTCACAGCTTTAATATGGATAACAGTTATGTATTTAACCCCTCCAGAAGATGAAGAAACCCTCTTAAACTTCTATACAAAGGTTCGTCCTGGAGGAATAGGTTGGAAATATCAACAGTACAAAACAGGGTTAAAAGCTGTACAGAATTTACAAAATGATATTTTGAAAGTATTAGCGGCTATTTTAGTTATGTTTGGCAGTATGTTTGCTATTGGAGGATTTCTACTCTTACAATCTCTCACTGGTTTTATATCATTAAGTCTTGCAGTTATTGGCGGATTTTGGTTACAGAAATTAAACAAACGTCGCACAGTTTAAGTAGATCGAAAACTTACTTATTTGGGAACCTGCGCTTAGATCGCACATCTCCCTACTCCCCACTCCCTGCTTACTTCACAGTAACATTTATTTTTGTCCAGGTACTTATAGCAATTTTCATTTGCATAGATTACAAACTCAAAGAAAAATAGTCCCCACACTTCCCACCCCTCCCTGTTACTGAGCGAAGTCGAAGTACACTCCCCACCCTCACTGTTACTGAGCGAAGTCGAAGTAAACCGAGATTTTGATACACCCAATTTAAAACTGCTATTAGGGGAGGGTTTTTTTAGACATCTGGGGAATACTAATCTCGTTAAACTTATCATGTTTTAAAATAGAGATTATGAAACCAGTCGGAGCGATTGTATTAGTTTTGGGATTAATTTTTGTTGGTATTGGGGATTCTTTTTTACCTAAACCCCTCAGTACAGCCAGTAAAAACGCTCGTACCTACGTTAATAATATTTTTCTTAGTTTTACCCCAGATACAGATTTCGAGAAACCCAGTAAACAGAGAGAACAACAGATCGACGACCTCGAAAAAAAAGTCAATGGACAAGGAGATTAATTGTTATACCAAACCATATTTACATATCTTATATTCAAAGTGCCACCAACTTTCTATAGGAAGAAGTTTCTTTGCCTATAAAATCGGCAAAGAAACTTCAAAACGAGTTCCGACTCCTAAAGTACTACTAACAGTAATGTTTCCCTGATGGGAATGGGCGATGGATTGAGCGATGGATAACCCTAAACCACTTCCACCACTGCTGTTACGGGCTTTGTCTGCGCGCCAAAAGCGATCAAAAACACGGGGAATGTCCTCTGAGGCAATGCCCACCCCCGTATCATCTACAAAAACCTTCACAGAATGATTATGCTGTTGGAGGAAAACTAAAACGAAACCATTCTCAGGGGTATAATTGAGGGCGTTATGTAACAAATTAGAAAATAAACGAATTAACTCATCTTCGTTGCCTATGACAAAGACTTTATGAAAAGGTTGATAACTTAAAGTAATATTCTTTTGTTCTGCTAAAGGTTCGAGTAAATCGACTAATCTTTCTAATAAATCATTGACGACAATAGACTCATATTCAAGGTTATCCTTAGTATTTTTTTTTTCTGTACGAGCTAAGAACAATAAATCCTCAACTAATCGAATCATCTGATCTGTGGCCTTACTAATCGCCCCCACCTTTCTATTATCCTTCGCCTCAAAACGTTCTGGATGACGGCGCATAAGATCGATCGAAGCCTTAATAGCCGTTAATGGTCCTCGAAGTTCGTGGGATGCGTTAGCAGTGAACTGCTTTTGCTTTTTGAATGCCTCTTCAGCGGGTTTAACGGCAGCATCGGTTAAAAAATAACCTCCTACAACAGCCAAGGTAAAAGCACCTATAGCGGTCAATGATAAGATGAGGAGCAACTGATTATTGTATGTTTCTAGTTCTTCTAAAGATTGATTAATTCTGATGTAACCTTGGGAATAGGGTTCTGATAGTTCAGAGCCACGAACTGCGATGGATAGGGTAACACTACGAACACGAGCATCATGTTCTGTAGAAGCAAGGTTAAATAAACCGGGTTTGGGCTGACTAGAAACTTTTAATGACTCTTGACCTTGACGCAATAAAAGTTTTTTGTTACCATCAAACCACTCAATAGATTGAATGTTCGGGTCAAAGAGTTGCCGAGATTGAATTTCAGCGTTAAAAACTTCCCTCTGATCAAACTGCTTAGAGTGCGAAGATTTTTGATCTGACACAGACACTATGGTGAAAGTTGGCGCAACAACCTCAGCCAAGGCCATTAAGTCGCTGTTGATTTCCTTAGACTTCTCACGAGAAAGAAATAAATAAACACTACCGGCGAAAAGGATCAATATCCCTTCCATTACCAATAAATAAGATAATAATAGACGGAAACGCACATTTTGAAACATCACTCACACCTCATCACCATCCTAGTTTCATGCACAACAATTATTTGAGACGACACTCTAAACCCAATACTGTCTCAACTATCCCAGAAGGGAAACGCACATTTTGAAACATCACTCACACCTGATCAGCATCCTAGTTTCGCCCATGACAATCTATCATAATTCTTTGAGACGATATCCTAAACCATATACTGTCTCAATTACCCCCGATTCGAGTCCAGCATTTTTAAGTTTCTGACGCAAACTACTAATATGGGCTTTAACAGTGGCTTCTTCGGGAATCTGATCCATAGACCAAAGGCGATCCAAAAGTTGCGATCGGCTAAACATACGACGAGGATTACGCAAAAAGAACTCTAACAAACGATACTCCTTAGGGCTTAGACTTAACACTTGTTGTTGATAAGTGGCTTGACAAGTATTGGGATCAACATATAATTCTCCCCAGCTTAAAATAGGTGGCAGGGCTGTTTCTCCCCTACGGAGTAAGGCACGGATTCGTGCTGAGAGTTCATCGTTCTCAAAAGGCTTGAGTAAATAATCATCGGCACCTGCATCAAGTCCTTTCACTTTATCTTCAAGGGTGTCCTTAGCTGTTAGCATAAGAATTGGTGTTTTACAGCCATTTGCCCGCAGTTGTCTACACAAAGAAACCCCGTCCAATTTCGGCAACATCACATCGAGGACAATAGCATCGTAATTAAAAACGTCCAAAAATTCTTTTGCTTCTTGGCCGTTAGAGGCTATTTCTACGACGTAATTTTGTTCTTCGAGAACTTCCTCAATCGGAATAACGATGTTTTCATCATCTTCGACAACTAGTATTTTCATGATGGTGATGGCAGAAATTTAATAAGGAGCATGAAAAACAACCACTAGAAACTCCCGAAAGAATTTACCTAGAAGGTCTTCGTGACAATAGAGGAAGTCCAAAACGACCAGGGCGATCTTGTCCATATTTAACCAGCCACTGCAAGGTTTCTAAATCAATACCGGACAGTTGAGAGGCTTCCTCCAGGCTCTCGCTACTGCCTTTACGCAATGAACGGATGGCTGTTTGCACCTTTTTATATTTTCCAGTGCCATGTGTCAGTTCTTTACGAATGTCGGCATCAATTAATCCCGCAGATAGGTCGTTAGCCAGAATTATATGCTCATCTATTGGGGTTGTTGGTTGGGGAGCAACTCCTGGTATTTCGTTAGCCTTTGCATGGACTGTACCTAAATCTTGAGGCTTGATAAAGCCCTTGGGGTCGGCTTTACCTGATTGTTCACTTGACCCATCAGAATTTGGCTTAATAGGATTGGTTAGGTTTACGGTTCCAGGAACAGTTAAAGCTTCTTCCTTTTCAGTGGGAGGGATAACTGCATTTCGTACTGGGGATGATATAGGAACCTTTGGCTTTAATCTCGAAGAAGGTTTGACCTCAGACCGTTTAATTTTTTTTGCTGAGGGAGGTATCTTAACAGCTGGATCTGTTCGAGATGTGTCCTCTGGAAGTGCAGAAACGGTGCTTAACACCACGGGGTTCCTAGCCAATATTTCGGGTTTGGTTGCAGCTACAGCGGTTGCCATAGTTCTCTGCGCAGCCTCCAACTTGGCTTCTAACTGATCTTTTTCAACTTCAAGCTCATCTAATTTCTGCTTGAAAGCGGAGGTGTCGTCTTGGACAGATCGGTAGAACTTTGAGGGAACCTCGTTGGCTGAGGCTGTGCTGATGCTTGAATGTTGCCTATAGGCCGCTGTTACTAGGACTAAAGATGGAATAACAGCGACTCCATTTATTAATAATAGGGTTTTAACAACATCGAATAATACTCTCATGAAGTGGACTCCTCACACAGTATGGTCTATTTATCATAACAATTTAGTACAGTATTAAATTTTTTGTCTATGAGAGGGCTGACCTTCATAGGCTTTTTGCTAATGCACTGACATTTATAATCTACAATCGTAAAGATTTAGTCAAGGTTTCTCAGAAAATGATAGGCTGGCTCAGTGAACAGTTATCAATAAGGGATTATCTTTTTTGATGTCATCCTCATTACTCACACTGCACACGCCACAGCTAACGGATCTCGATGAACTGGTAGCTCTAGATCGGTCTTGTCTTGGGGGTTTATGGTCAAAAGATGGTTATCGACGGGAGCTAATGAGTCCCAACAGTCATTTTTGGGTTTTATCTTTAGATTCACCGCGGATTATTATTGGTTGTGGGTGTTTTTGGGAAATTTTGGAAGAAGCCCACATTACATTGTTGATGATTTCCCCAGAGTACCAGGGTCAAGGGTTAGGTCAATTATTGCTCCACGGTTTACTGGGAGATGCGGTGAGTCGAAATCTTGAGCGGGCTACTCTGGAAGTAAGAGTTTCTAATCAACCCGCCCTCTGTTTATATCAAAAGTTTGGTTTTAAGGTGATAGGACAACGGAAAGGATATTATAAGGCGACAGGAGAAGATGCTCTAGTGCTTTGGCGTGGGAATTTACATTATCCTCAATTTCAGCAAGAATTGTCTATCTGGAAACAGCAAGTGGATGATCGTCTTACTGAGAGTAATTGGCAACTATCGATCTGAGTTCGGTGTTAGGAGTTAGTAATTCCGAGGGCGGCTCCGCAGAAGCTAGATAATCATCTTGGGAAAGCAGAGGGAGAAAAAAATCTTTCTTTATCATAATAAGTAGAATCTGGCGAAATCATTAAGGTTAGTCAAAATATCTATTACCAAATTATGATTATATTTTCTTTATAGATATTTTTCTGAACTAAGACAAAGTGTCAAATTTTTAAGTTTTTAAATAAGACAGTTTGTCAATCAAAATTAGTTAATTAATTAGTATTACCTGATACTGATTGATTGAATAATTTTGACTAAATTGAAGGAGTGAAAAGAATCTTCGTTCAGGTTATTTGATCGTATCCCAAAATATAGAATGATTACCTATTTTCTGATTTTAAACGATCACAATTTACCCTATCCTGATACAATTCATCCTATCGTTGTCCATTTTGTTATAGCAATGGTAGTATTTGCTTTTTTTTGTGATTTTATTGGCTATTTGAGCCGAAATATTCGCTTATATGAAGTAAGTTGGTGGAATATGTTTTTTGCTACAATTGCAATTTTCATTGCAATTGTTTTTGGACAATATGAAGCAGGTTTAGCTCAACCCTATGCAGCGGTTGAACCTATTTTAAATTTGCACACCTTAATAGGATGGTCACTGTCAGGAATTATTGCTACTCTTACAGGGTGGCGTTATGTGATTCGGTTACGCAGTCCACAAAAATTGCCTATTGCCTATTTAGGAATGGGATTCACTTTAGTCATTTTAGTCAGTTTTCAAGTCTATCTTGGGGATGAATTAGTTTGGATCTATGGACTCCACACAGTTCCCATTGTCGAGGCAATTAAGGAGGGAATTTTATAATGAACCCGAACTTAATTAATCAATTAAACTCTCATCTGGGAGCTAATGGACTTCCCTACCCTATCCCTATTCATCCCAACCTAGTTCATTTCACATTAGGCTTGTTTATTATTGCCATTGGTTTTGATTTTGTTGGAGTTTTCTTTCCCTTAGAAAAACCGATCTTTAAACTGTTAGCAATTCAGGCTACTCGGTCTAGTTTTTTTGATGTGGGTTGGTACAATATGCTGGCCTCAGCAATTATTACTTTGTTTACAGTGGCAGCAGGTTTCTATGAAATTATGTTAGCTGAACCCATTCCTGGGGTAAAAAGTGCTTGGGGTTTGCAGGGGATGGAAACAATGTTATGGCATGGAGTAGGGGGTGTTTTCCTATTAGGTTTAATCATTGGAATGACTGTTTGGCGTGGATTTCAACGCTATCTGTGGCGCAATGATGAAGCTAGACAAGTGCAGTGGAGTTATTTATTAATAGGGGTCTTTATTCTGTTCTTGATGTTTTTACACGGAACACTGGGGGCCCAATTAGCAGCTGAATTTGGGGTTCATAACACCGCTACGGGTTTATTGAAATTAGGGAAACAGACTAACTTCTTACTTCAATAAAGTTTGATATTGCAATAGCAGAACTACATCTTAGAGGCTACATGGAAAAACGACAGATTTTGTTACTAATAATAACAGCGATCGCCTTAAGTTTGATTAGTCTTTGGATAGGACAATTATCTTATGGTTGGTTGCCACCCCAGGGAACAGCAGAAGCTATTTTAATTGATCAATTATTTACCTTTTTGGTAAGTTTGGGGTCATTTATTTTCCTGGGTGTAACGGGAGTTGTCATTTATTTCGTTATGTTTAATCGAGCCGCCAAATATGATTGGAGTGATGGTCCTGCTATTGAAGGTAATGTTACTTTAGAAATTATTTGGACAGTAATCCCCATCTTATTAGTGTTTTGGATTGCGGGATATAGCTACCAAATTTATCAGCAAATGGGCATTCAAGGCGGTCATCATCACTCCAATAAACCAGTAAATTCACAAATAGCTGAAACTCCTAATCAATCCCCTGAAACCATAGAAGTAATTGCCAAACAATGGGCTTGGATTTTTCATTATCCTGAGAGTAATATTACCAGTACAGAATTACATTTACCCATTGATCAAAGAGTGCATTTGGCACTGCGATCGCAAGATGTTCTTCATGGTTTTTATATTCCTGGCTTTCGTGTTAAACAAGATATCATTCCCCAGGAAAATATTGCCTTAGAATTTACTCCCATTCGCCAAGGAAACTATCAATTAACTGACTCTCAATTTAGTGGAACTTATTTTGCTACTATGACGGCTAATGTGGTGGTGCAATCAAAAGAAGATTATGAAAGATGGTTAAAAAAAGCAGCCAAACAAACCCCTTTTTTAGCGGATAATAAAGCTTTTTCTGAATACAATCAGCAATCTCAAAAAAGGATTAAAACAGGTTGGCCGTCTATTAAACCGGCCCAACCGCCTCTCGTTAATTATCAGTAAAGATGGTTTATTGACAGATCAGGTACTCAGGAGAAAATAACTGATGACCATAATTAATGACAATAATTCTCAACTTAATAATAATAATTCTCAGGAAAAAATTGTGATCGAGACTCACATTGAACACCATCATCAAGCGTCAGCAAGAGATTGGAAACGATATTTTAGTTTTAGTACCGATCATAAAGTTATTGGTATTCAATACCTCGTCACTTCCTTCTTTTTCTTCTTAATAGGTGGTGTTTTTGCCATGATTATTCGGGGTGAATTAATTACCCCCGAATCTGATTTGATTGATCGTACCTTGTACAACGGAATGTTCACCATGCACGGCACCATTATGCTGTTTTTGTGGACATTTCCCTCCTTGGTGGGGTTAGCTAATTATTTAGTTCCCTTGATGATTGGGGCGCGAGATATGGCCTTTCCTCGCCTGAATGCGGCAGCTTTTTGGATGGTTCCTGTGGTGGGAATCTTAGTCATGGCTAGTATGTTCGTTCCTAGTGGGTCAGCCCAAGCAGGATGGTGGTCTTATCCCCCTGCTAGTCTGCAAAATCCTACAGGAGACCTGATAAATGGTCAGTTTTTATGGATTTTAGCCGTGGCTATCTCAGGGGTTTCTTCCATCATGGGGGGAGTTAATTTTGTGACCACCATTGTCAAAATGCGGGCCCCAGGGATGACATTTTTTCGTATGCCTGTCTTTGTCTGGACAGTGTTCAGCGCACAGATTATTCAACTGTTTGGACTCCCTGCCTTAACAGCCGGGGCCGTGATGCTGTTATTTGATTTAACCGTTGGAACGAGCTTTTTTGACCCGGCAAAGGGAGGTAATGCAGTTTTGTTTCAACATTTCTTTTGGTTTTATTCCCATCCTGCGGTTTATGTGATTATTTTGCCCATCTTTGGCATCTTCTCGGAAATATTCCCTGTTTATTCCCGTAAACCTCTCTTTGGTTACAAAGTCGTGGCCATTTCCTCTTTAATCATTGCCGGGGTGAGTGCATTAGTTTGGGTGCATCATATGTATGCCAGTGGCACACCAGGATGGATGCGCATGGTGTTTATGCTCTCTACCATGTGTGTTTCCGTTCCCACAGGCATTAAAGTTTTTGCCTGGGTGGGAACTATTTGGGGGGGTAAACTGCGCTTAAATACCCCCATGCTGTTTGCTTTAGGGGCATTAATTATGTTTGTCTTTGCAGGAATTACGGGGATTATGTTGTCTTCTGTACCTGTGGATATTCATGTCAACAATACCTATTTTGTGGTGGGTCATTTTCACTATGTCCTTTACGGAACCGTAACCATGGGGATGTATGCCGCCATTTACCATTGGTTCCCCAAGATGACCGGACGTATGTACTACGAAGGATTAGGACAACTACATTTTTGGTTAGCATTTCTCGGCACTAATCTTAATTTTTTACCCATGCACCCCTTGGGGTTACAAGGAATGTTGCGTCGTGTGTCTTCCTATGACCCTCAATACACCTTTTGGAATGTTATTGCTAGTTTAGGGGGCTTTTTGTTAGGAATGTCCACTTTACCCTTTATTTTAAACATGGTGAGTTCGTGGATACAGGGAAAAGAAGCAGGGGATAACCCTTGGCGGGCTATTGGTTTGGAATGGTTAACCACTTCACCCCCAGACGTTGAGAATTTTGAAGAAATTCCTATTGTGATTTCCGAACCCTATGGTTATGGGAAATCTGAACCCTTAACCCTTGATAGTTAATTGTTGAAGGAGATAGCAATGAATCGTTCAATTACCCCAGAAAAATTACAATCATTAGACCCTCATATTAGTCACGAACACGAACACGATGAACAAGCCAATAGTATGTTTGGTTTTATTGTTTTTTTGTTATCAGAAAGTATTATTTTTCTGAGCTTTTTTGCCGGTTATATTATCTATAGCGTTTCTCGGACTCATGAGGTACACCTAACTTCTGCCTCCTGCCCCCTGCCTTCTGCCTCAAAGAGATAACTTCTGTACCTCACAAGTATGGGAACTGCTATATAAAACCACTACAGTTGACTGGTTGCCCCCTGGGGTATCGGGATTAGAAGTTAAAGAACCAGCCATTAATACAGTGATTTTAGTCTCTAGTAGTTTTGTCATTTATTTTGCAGAACAATTTTTGGAACGTCACAAATTGTGGGGCTTTCGGATATTTTTATTGGCAACAATGGCCATGGGAACTTACTTTTTAATTGGTCAAGGAGTTGAATGGCTGGGATTAGAATTCGGCTTTACTTCTGGGGTATATGGAGGAATGTTTTATTTATTAACAGGATTTCATGGTTTGCACGTTTTTACAGGAATTCTTTTGCAAGGGATTATGCTAGGTCGTTCTTTTATTCCAGGCAATTACGACACGGGACATTTTGGAATTATGGCAACTTCTTTGTTTTGGCATTTTGTGGATGTTATTTGGATTGTTTTATTTATCCTCATTTATCTTTGGCAATAAGCAATTAAAACAACTTTCAAGGTAGAAATAATTATGATTATTGACGAGCAAAATTATGATGTAATTATCATCGGAACTGGGGCAGGAGGAGGAACCTTAGCCTATAAATTAGCCTCCACAGGCAAAAAAATACTAATTTTAGAAAGAGGTAACTTTATGCCTCTAGAAGAGCAAAATATTAGTGATGTTGATTTATTTAAAAAAGAGCGTTATCATGCTCCTGAAAAATGGTACGACACTTCAGGAGAGCCCTTTTCTCCACAAACTAATTACGCTGTGGGTGGCAATACTAAAATCTATGGGGCAGCCCTCTTAAGGATGCGGGAAAAAGACTTTGAAGGTGTTCCACATCAAGATGGAATTTCCCCGGAATGGCACCTAAAATATCAAGATTTTGAACCCTATTACACCGAAGCTGAACAACTCTACAAAGTTCACGGAAAATCAGGTCAAGATCCCACTGAACCTCCCCGTAGTCTGGATTATCCCTACGCTGCGGTCAATCATGAATCCCCGATTGAAGAAATTGTCCATGCGATCGCATCTCAAGGATTACACCCTGCTACCCTACCTTTATCTTTAACCCGTCAAAACGATGATCCCACAGGAGACGCAGAAGTATTTGGTATTAGTCTAGTGCTAGGGTTTCCTAACGTTATCCTCAAAACCGATGCTAAAGTGGTTTGTTTACACACAAATGCGTCAGGGAATCGGGTTAAATCGGTGGAAACAGAGATAAACGGAGAGAAATATCTATTTTCTGCTGATGTGATTGTCCTATCCTGCGGTGCAATTAATTCCGCTGCCCTAATGTTGCGTTCTGTCAATGAAAAACATCCTAATGGACTGGCCAACAGTTCTGATCAGGTGGGACGCAATTTGATGAAACCCCTGATGACAGCAATGGTGCAGCTAAGTACCACCCCTAATTCTGGCAAATTTCCCAGAACCGTTGGTCTTAATGATTTTTACTGGGGAGAGAGGGCGTTTCCCTATCCTATGGGTCACATCCAAAACACAGGGGGATTACTCCAAGAGCTTATTTTTGCTGAATCTCCGCCTATTTTATCGGTTTTAGCCAAAGTAGTTCCCGATATTGCCCTAGAACAGTTAGCAAAGCGTTCTATTGGTTGGTGGGTGCAAACCGAAGCTCTACCGGATAATAATAACCGAGTCAGACTGCAAGGAGAAAAACTTTACATCGATTATACTCCTAATAACGTTGAAGCTCACGATCGCTTAGTTTACCGTTGGATAGACACGTTAAAACAAGTAGAAAAAACTCTAGAACAGTCTTTGTTTAAGAGGAGTAGCATTTATCCTCGTACGGAAATCCCGATTCAAGTTACAGCTAATCACTGCGGTACTTGTCGTTTTGGAGAAGATCCCAAGACTTCTGTACTTGATCTGAATTGTCGCACCCATGATGTTGAGAATTTGTATGTGGTTGATGGTAGCTTTTTTCCTTCAAGCGCAAGTGTCAACCCTACCCTAACTATTATTGCCAATGCTTTGCGAGTGGGAAAATATTTGACAAACTTATAGAGATCTAAGAAAGGAAAAGGTCACGAAAAAAAGTTTGATGATGTGTCCTTGGTCATTGATAATGAGTGAAGAGGTATAGAGGGTGAGATAAATCTCCATGAAAGCATCAGAAATCATGAGTAAAAATGTTGTTACTGTTAGCGGTTCGGCAACCGTGAGTGAGGCAGTACAACTTATGAAAAAAGAGGGATTACATTCCCTAATCGTTAGTCTCCGTCACGGTGAAGATGCTTACGGTATCATCACAGAAACAGATGTCGTCTATAAGGTGGCTGCCTATGGGACTGATCCAAAAACAGTGCGGGTTTACGAAATTATGACAAAACCCTGCATTGTGGTTAATCCTGATTTAAGGGTAGAATATGTGGCCAGATTATTTGCTCAAACAGGTATATCTGCAGCACCAGTCATTAAAGGGGAATTATTGGGGATTATTACGATTAACCATATTCTCAGTCAAGGGGATTTCTTAGAACAACCAAAATCATTATTGTTAGAAGAAGAACTAGAAAAAGCGAGGGAGGAAGCTCATAAAATTTGTCAGGAAAAAGGCATGACTTCAAGGGATTGTGGAGTAGCTTGGGACATTGTAGAAGAAATCCAAGCTGAATTGGCTCATCAAAGGGCTGAGAAACCTTCAAAAACCCATTTTGAAGAATATTGTGAGGAATTTCCTGATGCCAGAGAAGCAAGAGTTTATGATAGTTAACAGTTGATTTCCTAACAAAATACTCAACTCCGCTGTGAAGCATGGCGGAGAAATTCTCCAGACTCGTAAGACTGAACTAAGTTCGTTTTAATTGCAACAATAATTGATAGGCTGTGATGTTTTCTCGCTCTACAATGGGAGTTTCTGGGGGTAACATTTGAAGTATTTTCAAGGATTCTTGATACATTTTAGTAGCTCTTTTATTATTTCCTTCTTGTTTATAAATATGAGTTAAATCTAGATAAGCAGCAACGTAATTTGGATCAAGATATATAATCTTTTTTAATAGAGACTTTGCTTTTTCTAATTCCCCCATTTCTTCTGCTATCTGCGCTAATAAATAATAAGGGGCAATGGCTAAAGAATCTATTTTTAATAGTTGATTGCAATATGAAATAGCCTTTTCATATTTTCCTTGATTAGCATAAATTTTAGCTATTACCATGCACACTTGTCCATCCCCGAGAATAGTTGCCCCCAAAATATTCCGAACCCGCTTTAGTAACTTGCTTTGAGGTTTTAAAACAACCTCCTGTTGATCTAACAGTGCATCGACTAAAATTCCAAGACGTTCATTACCTACTTTCAAGACAATACAAGGAATATTCTTGGTGTTCATCTTAGCAATATGATCAGATGGGGGAACAGTTACAGGTAATTCCAGAACATCCCCTAACCAAACCACTGAAATAGGTTGCCCTTCAAAAGTGATTGTTTGAGTTCCTTCGATAGAAAACATCTCTTGTGGAGATATCAGCATAGCAGTTTCCACAGATTCCACAGGAATGGCATAACTAAATTGCTGAACTTCAGTAATGAGAACGTGAGTGGTAGCTAAATTGGTACTCAATTGAATGCGGAATTCACATCCCATTCCTGGAGAAGATTCTACTTGAATTGATCCTTTTAACTGTTCAACATTAGTGCGAACCACATCTAAACCTACTCCACGGCCAGAAATTTCGCTGACTTCTGTACGGGTAGAAAATCCAGGGACGAAGATTAAAGACTGAATTTGATTGGTAGTCATCTTCCCTAGTTCTTCTTCTGTACAGATTTCCCTTTCTAGGGCAGTACGCTTAATATTCTCCAGATTTAATCCTCTTCCATCGTCTAGTATCTCAATACCAATGTTGCCACTATTTTGATAACCTCGCAGTCGAAGGGTAGCAGTGGGAGATTTAGCTAATTTTTCCCGTTCTTGAGGGGTTTGAATCCCTGATTGTAAATCATTGGCTAAGTTATCTAACTGGGTTGTGTCTTCGTAAGCAGTCCGTTTCAAATTACTAATTAGGGTTCCCAGTTGTTCTAAGCGTTCTTTCCCCCGATAGTATGATGCTTGTATTTGCTCCACATTACCGTTAAAGATTCCCTGTTCCATTTGCTTATAAGCTAAATGATGATCCGAGGTATCTCGACTCCATTCTTCCCAAAGGGTCATAATAGCTTCAATATCCAGCAGACGTTGGCTAATGCGCAGTTTTGTAGCATTGAGTTCCCCTGCTTGTCGCATTAAACTATCCAATTTTTCAGATTTAACCCGAATGGTGTCAAGGTTACCACTGTCGGTTAATTGGTTGGGAATAGTTAACTGTTCGGTAACCGCATCACTAATAGGTAAGGTTTCTTGGTTAACTTCCGAAAAAATGAATTCATCTTCAAACAGTAAATCTTCTTCAAAGGATGTCGTAATAGAATCCGTATCCTCTGCAAACAGTAAATCTTCCTCACTCTTGACAGGAGACGGAGATAGGTTAGAAGGGTTATCGTTGCTTTCAACCTCCATTAAATTAGCCAAAACCTGAAAAAGAACCGCCTCTGCAGGTTCTCCTGTGACTGCTTCATGTACTAGCTTACGAACTGCATCAAGTCCTCCATAAAGGCGATCGCATAATTCGCTACTAATGACGTTTTTGCCTTCTTTAACAGCAACTAAGCAATCTTCCATTTGGTGGGTGAGGGTTTCTACATCCTCCACTCCCAACATCCGCGAGTCCCCTTTGAGGGTATGAATTTCCCGTAAAAATTCGTCTAATCTACCTTGATCATTTGGCTGCTTTTCTAGAAAAATAAGAGCATCTTCAAGTTTTTGTAAACGTTCTGGAGTAACGGTTTGATAAATATCTCTGAGTTCTTCGTCTTCAATGTACATAGTAATCTAGAAGTGAACAATTGTAACTGATAGCTGATAGCAGTCAGCAGTTTTGTGTTAGTTTTAAGCTGATAGCTGATAGCTGATAGCCGATAGCTACTAGAATTAAACCGCTGCTTGTAAGTTTTTAGCGGCTTCGTCCAGTTGCTGAGTTTCTGTTTTTACCTGTCCAATACCCACAGACGTTTCTTGCGCGCCGAGATTAATAGCGTTCATGGCAGATAAAACTTGCTGAACGGCAACTGCTTGCTGTTTAGCTGATAAGGCGATTTGTTGACTGTTAACGAATACATTGTTAACCGCATCGGTTACTCCGGCAAAGGTGTTTACAGTTCCTTCCGTCAGTGTGATACCTTCCTCGGTTTTCTTGGTTCCTTGATCGGTTACCATCACTGTACTGTTCATGGCTGCTTGGATATCTGTGACCAAATTGTTAATTTTGTTAGCAGAATTTTTGCTTTCATCGGCTAACTTGCGAATTTCCCCTGCAACCACCGCAAATCCTTTGCCTTGTTCTCCTGCTCGCGCAGCTTCTACCGCAGCGTTGAGGGCTAACATATTGGTTTGGTTAGCTAAATCGGCAACTAGGTCAGATACTCCTGAAATTTGACCGGTTTGTTCACTTAGACGCATAATTTGTTCAGCGATCGCCTGAACTTGCCCTTTGAGCATATTCATGCTTTCTTGAGTTTGCTGCACTGCATAAGTTCCTTCTTCAACTAATGTCAAAGCGGTTTGCGCCCCTGCTGATGAGGCTTCGGCTTGTTGAGCCGCTTGTAGAGAAGCTGCTCCTAATTCATCCATAGTGGTTGTGGTTTCATGAACGGAACTAGCTTGTTCAGAAATAGTCCGTTCTTGTTGTTCAATCGTAGCAGCAATTTCTGTTGATGAAGAGGCAATATTTCCTGTAAATTTATTCATTGATAAAGTAATATTACGAATAATAATTACAATCGCTCCAACAAGAATTAATTGTATTATTACTAGGGTATATTTAATTGTTTTGAATGCAACTGCGAAATTAAGGTAATCGAACCACTTCAAGAAATCCCGACCGGTTCAGAATTTAA
>NZ_JARVCN010000484.1:0-2018 GCF_038442745.1 Crocosphaera sp. Alani8 | reverse complement strand
AGGTAGTTGCCCCGACCAGTTTTGTTTTGCGATCGGCTTCGCGGATCTCGCAGAGTCAGCGCGCCTATTAGTTTAGCCAATAAAAACCTCTTCTGGCCTTACCTCCACTGATTTGTAGGGATTACCTCTAATTCCTCATTCCCAATCCCCAGAAGAGAAATTTTGGCTACCCTCTTGACAATCATCATAACTGACCAGTTAACCCCGTCTTTTTTGGGTCATCACTATATAATGAGACAGTTGCTTTAGATGATAAGGAGAAGAAAAAAATGTCTAAGCTTCGTAATATCTTAATCGGTGCAGGTATTGCTACAGTGGGGGGTATTGGAACGAAATTGGCTGTTGATTATTTTCGCAACCGTGGGCAGGAAGAAAAAGTTGATGAGACGGTGGGGGATGCTGAACCAACATCCGTTGAAGAAGTAGCTTATGCGGTGGTAGAAGACAGCACGATTCAAACATTTCTCGATAACAGTTTTGGCTCTCCAGGCCGTTATGTTCCCACTCGTCCACCTAAAATTTTTGATTATCAAGAGTTTCAATGTCTGGTAATTTGGGCTTACGATAATCAAAAGGAAAAAAATCAATTATTGGCCTTTAAATACACAGATGAAGGTCGTAAAATGATCGCCAGTGTTGGTTATAGCAGTGAAGCAACTGACTACAATCTTAATTTAGAAGAAACTCCTTTTGCCATTGAAGTTAATGGAGAACAAATTACTTCCGGTCAAGGAGAAACCAATGGAACTGATGAGGTTGATTTCGTTCCTGCAGGGGTTTAGGGGAATCCCTTAACAAATGGTCAAAGATAGAATGACCGAAATTAGGGGAGTTTGGTTACTTTCTCGTTTCAACAGTCCTGTATTGACTTCCACATCCCGTATCAAAAAGACATTAGATTTTCTAGAAAAGTGTGGATTCAATACCTTATTTGTTGCGGTTTGGAATCAAGGATATACAGCTTTTGAAAGTGAGGTGATGGCAAAACATGGTTTTCCTAAACAAGATCCTTTATATGTTGAACTGGGTATAGATCCTCTAGAGGAAGTAATTAATCAAGCCAAAGGTCGTAATTTGGCAATTTTTCCCTGGTTTGAGTATGGCTTCGCTGCGTCTCCATTATTCGATGGAGGTCATATTCTAACCATGAAGCCTCAATGGTCAGCAATGACTCAATCTGGAAATCAACTCAGACATGGTGGTTTAACTTGGATGAATTCTCTGGATCTCGAGGTTCAGCAATTTATCAGCGATTTGTTGTTAGAAGTCATTGAAAAGTATGACGTTGCAGGTGTTCAAGGATGCGATCGCCTCCCAGCTATGCCTCATCTAGGTGGTTATGACCAACAGACCAAAAATGAATATCGAAACCGCTTCGGTTCCAATCCTCCTCTTAACACCAAACAACCAGCTTGGGTACAATTTCGAGCCAATTTATTGACTGATTACCTTAAACGTTTACGCAGTCAAATCAAAACCAAAGATTCAAATTGCCTTTTGTCTATCTCCCCTTCTCCTTTTAAATTTGGTTTAGATAATGTTTTACAAGATTCTGAACATTGGCTTAAGCAAGGCTTAGTGGATTTATTATGCCCTCAATGGTATCGAGAAAATTTTTCAGCTTACCGAGCCGAAGTCGACCGAGTTGCCAACGGATTTTCTAGTCGGGAGCGAAAAAAAATTGTCCCAGGTATTGCTTTTACTGCTAATCGGAGAAATTTGACGGCAAGTGATCTTGTTAAGTGTGTCAATCACAACAGAACAAAAGGATTAGGTGGACAGGTTTTCTTTTTTTATGAAGGCTTGACCAACAATAGCAATCAGATGGCATTAACACTCTATAATAGTGCTGATTATTCTAAACTGGCTCCCCTTCCCACTCCACCCTTTCCTTAAAAAATATCTTTCATATTTCACTACTCATGATATGCTAACCGATTCTTTTCTCTGGTCAATACTGGATTCTATAGCATTTCCCACAGTTATGAGGTACAGTAACAGCAATGAGCAAACCAGTT
>NZ_JARVCN010000483.1:0-18856 GCF_038442745.1 Crocosphaera sp. Alani8 | reverse complement strand
GCCGTTGAAATTGTTTCTCTCATGGGAAATTAGCGATCGCTATCAACCTAAAACACTTATTTCATCTATATTAGCGCAAGTTTTAGTCTAGATTCTAGCTAAAGTCCCACTAGAAGAAACCGTTAGAATTAATGCAGAAAATGACGCATTTTGGTTAACACCATCACTAACCCTAGTTCATTGGCTGCCGCAATGGAGTCCTTATCTCGTAGTGATCCCCCTGGTTGAACGATCGCTTTTATTCCTGCGGCAGCCGCAGTGCGTACAGAGTCATCGAAGGGGAAGAAACCATCACTAGCAAGATATCCTCCGTTACTGTCTTCTCCTGCTTCTTCTAGGGCAATTTTTACAGCACCAACCCGATTCATTTGACCGGCACCAATGCCCAAAGTTGTTCGGTTTTTAGTAACAACAATTGCGTTGGATTTGACGTGCTTAGCCACTTTCCAGGCAAATAATAACTCGGCCAGTTGTTCAGCAGTGGGTTGTTTTTCGGTGACCACTTCCCAATTATCCGACACATCCACTGCATCGTCAGAATCTTGTACCAATAAACCCCCGGCAATAGCTTTTACGGTTTGTTTCGGTCCTGCGGTGAGATCAGACAATAAAAGCACCCGAACTTTAGCCTTTTTACTAATAATCTCTTTAGCTGATTCGGTGCAATCGGGGGTTACTACGCATTCGAGAAAAGTGTTAGTGAGTTTTTCGGCGGTTTCTCCGTCCAAGGGTTGGTTTAAGGCGACGATTCCCCCAAAGGCTGAGATAGAGTCGGCATTAAAGGCTTTTTCGTAGGCTTCTGCTAAACTGGCACCCACAGCTACTCCACAGGGGTTAGTATGCTTCAGCACCGCTGCGGCTGGTTCTTGGGGGTCAAATTCAGCAATAATGCGTCTGGCTGCTTCTAAGTCCACCAGATTGTTGTAACTGAGTTCTTTTCCTTGTATTTGCGTGGCTGCTGTCCATCCTGTAGCCTTGGTTCCCCGTTGATACCAGGTGGCAGTTTGATGGGGGTTTTCTCCGTAACGTAGGGTTTGAAAGGCGGTTCCAGCAACGGTGTAACGACTGGGTAAGGCGGTAGTTTCTTCCCTGGGGAGACTGGCAAAATAATCGCTGATGGCACCGTCGTAGGCGTTGGTTAAGGCAAAGGTTTCTCCTGCCATTTTTTGGCGGAAATTTAAGGAAACTTCTCCTTTACTATCCTTCAATTCTTGTAAGTAACTTTCGTAGTATTTAGGATTAGATAAAACCGTAACATGGGCAAAGTTTTTAGCCGATGCTCGCAGTAATGTTGGCCCACCAATATCTATTTTTTCGATGGCTTGGGCTACGGTTACATCTGGTTGAGCGATGGTTTCTTCAAAAGGGTAAAGGTTAACTACAACTAAATCTATGGGACGGATATCATTACTCTCCATGTCTTCCACATCTTGGGGCAGATCCCTACGGGATAAGATACCACCATGAATACGAGGATGAAGGGTTTTGACCCTACCTCCTAAAATTTCTGGGGAACCCGTATAATCGCTAACCTTAGTCACTGTTAGTCCGGCTTCTTGTAGGGTTTTAGCCGTTCCCCCGCTACTGATTAATTCAAAACCAAAGTCATTGACCAATTGACGAGCTAATTCAACAATTCCCGTCTTATTCGATACACTCAGTAGGGCTAACGGTGCCATTGGGCTATTATCTCTTAACTAAACATCCAGTTAGCCCTATTATCATACGGATCAGCTTGGTATGAGCTAAAATAAATATTAACGATAGTAAAAAAGTGCTACCTCTGCTTAAAGAGGATGGATCTTGGGTGGAACCACTAGTCGTTAGTCCATTCCTGGGCGGAAATCAAGTCGGCAATGTGATCTCTGAGCAAAAAGTCATTTCTTTCTAACTCTGTTTCGATGCAACACCATTGCCCTGAGGGAAGATATTGACACAAAGTGTATATTCTTTGCTGTCTATCTATTCTCCCCTGTTCTACTAAATGGCGAGCCTCATCTTTAATGTATTCTATGGTGTACCTTGTCATTAACATGAATGAGTCCCTCCTTGCTTGTTAACCGTGATTGTGCTTTAATTTTGGTTATATGGGTCTATAAAAAAAGAATAAATTAGAATGAACTCGGGGCTATTAACCCATACAAGTAGCCTTGTAATCCCTTGCGAGTATTATTTTAGTCCCACACCGTAGCCATTGTAACATTTTACCAAAGATAAAAATATTAAGACTTAATTAAAGTTAGATTAAACAGAATTATTCAGGCAGAAACGGATTGTTATTATCCTAATCCATTGATTTCTGTAATAGCAGTGAGGATGTTAGAGTTTTTAACAGTTATTTTGATTTAAACAACCTTGTTTGGGTATTCGGTGTTCGGTGTTCGCTATTAAGTCTTTAAATTTTCTTCTATCTAACTCAGGTAACAGGCAATTTGCTCCTTAAGAATCAAGAAAGTTGTAGGAAAAGATTGCCATCTACCTTGATCTAATATTTTGGATTAGATATACTAAAAAAAAATTTTTAATAATTCATCTCGTTACCACAATCTCTTTTCAATGCAATCCACTTCCAATCCAGATTTATTATCATCGTTTTCTGAAACCCTTACCAAGTTGGCTTATCAAGGCTTTCAACAAGGTAAAAGCGTGTTTAGTTTAGCACACAAAACTATTAGCGATAGTTTGACAGATGCCGCTATTCCCAGCCGTGAAAGTGTCCCTTTTCCCCTGTCTCCAGACCTGTTATTAAAATTGCAGGAAAATCGGAATCAACTATGTGAAATAGATTGGGAAGATAGCCAGAAAGGTGTTTATCCTGTGGAAATTTTATTCGATAGTTTTTTACCAGATTTCCTTCGCTATTACCCTGAAATTTGGCTAGACTTACCCAAAATTTGGGCAAGATTGCAACGAAAAGAATATCAAGCTTTTGCAGATAATATCGAAAAAGAAGGTTATCCTCGTTACTATTTACAGAACTTTCATTATCAAACCGACGGTTATCTCAGCGATTTGTCGGCGAATCTTTACGACATACAAGTAGACCTTCTTTTTAATGGGGTAGCTGACAGTATGCGTCGTCGTATTCTTGCCCCGTTAAAAGAGGGATTAAAAGCTTTTTCTTCCGTACCAGACTATCAAATCAAGGTGTTAGACGTTGCTTGCGGAACTGGACGAACTCTAAGAGGACTTAGGGCGGCTTTTCCCAAAGCTTCTTTATTCGGGGTTGATTTATCCCCTGCCTATTTGCGTAAAGCTAACCAACTGCTCTCAGAAAACCCTCGAGAACTCCCTCAACTAACCCAGTCCAATGCGGAAGATTTACCCCATCCTGATAGCTTCTTTCAAGGAGTCAGTTGTGTTTTTCTCTTTCATGAATTGCCTGGGTTTGCCCGTCAAAAAGTCATTGATGAGTGTTTTCGAGTAACAAAACCAGGAGGAACTTTTGTAATTTGTGATTCCATCCAGTTACCAGACTTTCCTGAGTTTGAAGGGATGCTAAGCAATTTTTCTGCTATGTTCCACGAACCCTATTATCAAGATTATATTCGAGATGATTTAGGGGAAAGATTAGAAAAAGCTGGCTTTGAATTAATGGAAACTCAATTACATTTTGTCAGTAAGTATTGGGTTGCTCGTAAGTCGGAGTAGAATAATGGGGAGTTTGCCAGAAGATAATATCAAAAAATATATCTCTAACCTTTGAGCGCAACTAACCTAACCTTATATATAAGCCTCGAAATTGATTTCGAGGCTATTTTGGTGCTATTTTATAATTGTTAAGTTAAGTAACAATTATTAGTATTTTTATCACTTTCCTATGGCTGTTTCTCCCAATCCGCAGTTTAACCAATCTGTCAAGCATTCAAGAAAAGATGATCGGCGGTTAGTTCTCAAGTTAATCCCCTATATTCGTCGTTATCCTCGCTTATTATTGCTTTCAGTTAGCCTCTTGTTACCTTTATCCATCGCAGGGGCAATCCAGCCTTTAATTATTGGACAAGCAGTTTCATTGTTGCGTCAGGAAACTACTTGGCCTTTATTAGAGGAGTTATCCCTAGAAAAAGGGCTACAATTTTTAGTTATTTTATTATTAGTAACAATTATTGTCCGTTTAGTTTGTACATCTTCTCAAGGCTTTATTGTTCAGAAACTGGGACAAAATATTACCGCAGCCATCAGGGATGATTTATTTGCTCATGTTACTTCTTTAGGAATTAATTTTTTTAATCGAACCCCCGTGGGGCGTTTAATTACTCGTTTAACCAGCGATGTTGAAGCATTGGGAGATGTTTTTGCTAGTGGAGCCATCGGAGTTGTTAGTGATGCTATATACATCCTATTCATCATTGTTACTATGTTTACGGTTCAGGCACAACTAGCTTTGATGTTAGTATTAATGTTGTTATTTATTACAGTGTTAATCGTCTATTTTCAAGGACAATATCGTATCGCTAATTATCAGGCGAGAGAAAAGTTATCAGAATTGAACTCTATATTGCAAGAAAATTTAGCAGGAATCAATGTAGTTCAGTTATTTAGACGAGAACAGTTTAATAGCGAGTTATTTCGTGTGGTTAATAATGACTATCGTCAGGCTACAGATAAAACTATTTTTCATGATTCGGCGGTTTCTGCCACATTGGAATGGGTTAGTTTAGTAGCGATAGCTGGAGTGCTTGGCTTGGGAGGAAATTTTATTATTAAAGATACTATTGATTTTGGAATTTTATCAACCTTTATTTTATACGCTCAAAGTCTTTTTAACCCGTTGCGCCAATTTGCGGATAAATTTACCATGTTTCAGGCAGGTTTGACAGCTATTGAACGGATTACAGAATTAATGAACGAACCTATTGAAATTAAGGAAAGCGATAAAAATATTCAGTTTTTAGAGAGCAGGAAATACCAAGATAGAATCGGAGAAATTTGTTTTGAGGGTGTTTGGTTTGGCTACAAGCCTAATGAGTTTGTTCTCAAAGATTTAAACTTTAAGATTTCTCCTGGGGAAAAGGTAGCTTTAGTTGGTCCAACGGGTGCAGGAAAAAGCTCGATTATCCGTCTTCTTTCTCGTCTTCATGAACCCACAAAAGGAAGAATTCTTATTGATGGGGTAGACATTCGAGATATTTCTAAAAAAGAGTTGAGACAATATGTAGGGATGGTTTTACAGGAAAGTTTTCTCTTTGCAGGGGATGTGAAACGAAATATTACTTTAGGGGA
This sequence comes from Crocosphaera sp. Alani8, assembly GCF_038442745.1. Lineage (NCBI taxonomy): Bacteria > Bacillati > Cyanobacteriota > Cyanophyceae > Chroococcales > Aphanothecaceae > Crocosphaera > Crocosphaera sp. Alani8. The sequence continues at coordinate 13,633 of NZ_JARVCN010000483.1, read as the reverse complement.
AAATTATTCCTTAGAAGAGGTACAAAAAGCAGCCAAACTAACTAATATCGATCATTTAATAGAAGAATTACCCCAAGGTTATCATACCCAATTGCGGGAGAGAGGAACCAATTTATCGGGGGGACAAAAACAATTACTAGCCTTTGCTAGAGTAGCAATACGCAACCCTAACATTTTAGTTTTAGACGAAGCAACCGCTAGTTTAGACGTGCAAACCGAAGCATTAATTCAAGAAGCCTTAGAAAAATTATTAATCGATAGAACTGCGGTTATTATCGCCCATCGCTTATCGACTATTCGAGACGTAGACAGAATTTTTGTTTTGAAAGAAGGGATGATTATCGAGTCAGGAAACCATCAACAGTTAATCGATCAAAAGGGTTTGTACTACGGTTTATATCAACTACAAATGATGGGATATAACCAAGTAACCTGAGTTCGGTGTTAGGAGTTAAATCTTTTTTGAGAGGATAAGATAATTCTCCTCAACATCAACTTAAAATCGCTTTTCGTACCTAACACGAAACTCATTGAAAGCGTAATCGTAAGACAAACGAACAAAGCCTTTATCTTCTACTTCGTAGATTGTTTCTAAGAAAGGAACGATACGAAAATCCGTACTGTTTATGGTTTCGCTGACGGCAGTTTCCGCATCATAAATCAGGGTTTGAAAGACCATAGGTAAAGCCAATTGAACGATTCCAAATTGAATTAATTGTTCTGTACTTTGTCCTTGTAAAGCTTCTGCTAAGACAAACACTTGTTCTCCAAGTAAACGAACAATTTGCCCTTGACTTCTTGGAGGACTGCTGGTTAAGTTAATCACAGGATTACTTAATAGCTGTTCGCTTGTACTTCCTTGATTGGCTAAAGTTTGTAAACAGGTACTAACCTGATCCAAATCTTCTTGAGACAAACGAGTTGTGGTTTGAATCGGTTTTAGGGGATCTTGTAATTGACAAACTTCGTATCCTTCTCGCCCTAAGTTGGGAAGCAGTTGAGAAAGAGGCCCAACTAGACCTAAGTTAATGTCAACCCGTTGCACTTTATTAAGACTATCATCAGGAATTTCTGTGGTGTCCCCTGCACGGAAGTTTTTGCTAGTATCAGGAACTTCTGAAACAATTGTCCTCATCCCTAAATTAAGTGTGGGGTTTAATAGGCCTTGATCGGGAGTAAATACAATTGTATTTGGTGTACGACGTTCGATAAAAAAGCGAGTTTCTAAGAAATTGATCAACCCTCTTGTTACAACAACTTCTCCTTGGGGTTGCAGGGCAGTTAAATCATTAATAGCACCGTTAACGGTAATATTACCCCCGAAATCAAACCTAAAGAAAGGTAAAAATTCTATGAATAAGTTATCTAGATTGACTGCAAAATCATCCAATTTAGGCATAAATGGAATAGGTTGATTGCTGGCTACTTGATTACGATTTGTTGGCAAAACCCATTGATTAATCTCATTAACAATTCCTTCTCTACTTTGTATTTTGACAGGAATAAACACCCTGCCATTAGCTAGTTTTACGTCCCCTCCTACCACCGGCTGAATAGCAGAACCAGTAACGTTAATTGTGCCGTCCACCAACCCTTGATATAACCCTTGTAGGTTAATTTCTCCCTGTTCTATGACAACAGTGAGGGGATTTTCTATACCATTCCGTGGTTGAAATAAGGGTAAAACACCAGCAATATTGAGGGTGCTATTAGCAAAGTTACCCTCTATTTGTTCTACGTTAATCCCTTGCTCGTCAATAGCAACGGTTCCGCTCACAGTTAAAGGTTGAGGTAGGGCTGCACTCTGGAAAATTGTTTCGTTTAAGGTAATAGTTCCCCCTGCGTTTAAGTTAGAAACTAGTAAACCTTCCGATAAGTTTATATTTCCACTGGCTTGAGCATTAATTTCCCCTTCTCCTCCGGTTAGGAAAATTTGTTCACCTGTCAACACACTTACTAATTTTAAGGCTTCTGTATCTAAGTTAAAATTGATGGCGAAGTTATCGTTATCGGTGTAAATGGGAAAGGGAACATCAACAGAAGCCGCCACAATAGAATCCTCTGTGGTAGCTAGTTGAAACCGTTGGCCTTGGTAACTAAATTGTCCGGCAAGATTAGCACCCAAAGGTCTTCCTTGAAAAGTGGTATCTACTAACGCAAACTGTCCTTCTAGTTGGGGTTGAAAGGGACTTCCACTAATGGTTCCCGACGCGTTTAATGCCCCGGTTGCGTCCAGAGGAACTTTGACAAAATCATTGATAGTTGCCAGGGAAAAATAGTCAACTTGCCAGTTGGCAGCAATCTTTTGTAAGGAAAATTCCCCTTCTAATGCTAGTCGGGTTTTGTTGACTTGAATAGCAGCCCTATCTATGGTCAAAGCGTTGTTAGTCAAGTCCGCTTTGAGAACAACCTCATTGATAGGAATAAAAGATACATCTCTGATCACTAACCCCACCGGTTCTATGATATCTGCATAGGGTGCTTGGGGATGCCATTCCCAACCTTTACCAGTGAGAGCAACGCTGATGTTGGGGCGATAGATAGTGCCTCCTAAGAGAATTTCTGTGTCAAAAGAACCTCGCAAGTCTAGTTCCGTGGGAACCCCTCCCTTTTCCCGTTCATCGGCTAATTGTCGGATTCTTTGGTCGATGACAGCTAATAGGTTCACTTGATCGCCAATGTTACCGTTGGCATCCCCCACAGACTGAGGGGGGATAGCGGCGGCGTTTTGGTAGTCAATGGGTTTAATCTTCAATAAGTCCAATAATCTTTCTACATTGGACAGTTTGAGGGCAATGAAGAGATCCTGTAAGCGACCTTCCTCGATATTAAGTCGTCCAGTAATATCCCCAGATTCCAAGTCCAGGGAGCCTTGCACTGCGTATAAGCTTTGGCCTAAACCAAGGGTGGCGTTTTCTAACCTGGCAACGTTGTCTCGATAAATAACATCTGCTGTTAACTGAGTGGCTTCCACAAAACCGATACTGGGTTTATCGATCACCAATCTTCCCTTTCCTTCTAGGGTGTAGGGGTTGATCACCACTTCCGTTTGTACGTCTCCTGATAAAAACCCAGGAATACCGAAGTTACCTCCTGGAGCAATTTTTAGGATATCTAGAGGAATTTGTTCTATTTTGGCCACCAATTGATCCCCCCGTAGTCTACCGCTTATGGCGATGGGTTGTTGATCCCCTGCTCGTTGCCGTAGTTCAAAAGCCACTGGTAAATAGGGAGCAGGACAGTCTTGACGGGTACAGGGTTGCAAGGATGCAGCAATAATATCTTCTTTACCTCTCAAATCTAGGGCGATGGTTTCTCCTAAAGTTGCGTTAACTTTACCAGTTAGAAGGGGTTCAAAGATGCGATCGTTAAAGACAAGGTTGCGTACAGTTAAGTCCCCTATCAGCCTAATATTGCCAGGCATAGTGGGGGCTGTAAGGAGGTTTTGCCCCGTGACGGTTCCTGCAAAGGTTCCCACCCCTTGCAGTTGTAGTTCTTCGGGTAACAAGTCCCGTTGCAGAGGAATTAGGGAAATGAGTTGGGTCAGGGGTAGGTCATCTAGGGTGGAGGTAGCTTGGACGGCAAGGTTAACCTCCGCATCGGGGGAGGTAAGGGGGTTAGTTACAAGAATATTTCCTTTGGCGTTTAGGCTTTGCCCGTTGGCTTCAACGGTGATATTGTTGGCGTTGATGGGTAAAATAGCATTTTCGGCGAAAAGGCTCGATAGGGTTCCTGAAAGGGAAATTTGAGCGTTTAAGGCATCAATATCGACTTTGGGCAGTTCTGGGACGATTTGGCTCAGAATGAGGTTAGGTTTGAGGTTGGATGCTATGACTTCGGTAGCCCATTGATTGTTTTGCAGACGGGTTTGGGTATCGATGGTTCCGTCGGCGGTTGCCAGTTCCAGGTTAACGGTAGCTTGAGCGGTACTTAGATCCGGTTGAGTGGAAATTAGGGGGAGTACGTCGCTGGAGACGATCGCTTGTCCATCCACCAATTGAACGTCAACAGGGAGGTTGGGTACAATCTTATCTAAGGATAGGGTAGATAGATCCACTACACCCCGTACTTGAGAACTGCCTAAGTTACCCACTACTCGAACGGGACTGCCATCTACGGTTAACTGTACATCGGCGTTGCCCCGAAAACTACTAATATCTGGGGTGTTTCCCAAGGATGAAAGTAAGGAGTTGAGGTTTCCCGTCAAAACCAGATCACTACTAACCAAAGTAGATTGTACCGGCAGGTTGGGAACGATGGGGTTAAGGGGAATGGTTCCCACTTGAGCGATGGTGGTTAAAATACCGTTCCCTACTTCTATGTTGGCGTTAATGGGACTACCATTGACGATTAACTGGGCGTTACCGTTAACATCCAGACGATTAATGTTTAGTTGTCCCCCTCGAAAGATATTGGTGAGGGAACCCGAGAGATTGATGTTGCTTCTACTGAGTTGAACCGGAACCGCCAAGTTAGGAATGTAGGGATCAAGGGGTAAACCGGATACTGAAGCTACTCCTGTAATGTTGCCTTGAGATAAAGCGGTATCGACAGCGATCGCACCTTGTCCCACCTGCAACAGCAGGTTCCCCCGACTTTGAATACTTTCCAGGGCAAAGTCATCTAGTTTTCCACTAACATTAATATTCCCACTAGACAGGGTAACAGGTTGGCTGACAACTTCATCTGGACAGGTGATCAATGAACAACCCAAGTTAACAAAGGGATCGAGAGAAAATCTATTAGCCGTAATTAAAGTTTGCCATTGTTTTTTTTCGATATTTCCTAATCCTTTAACGGTAATGTTGCCTTCAGCAGAGGTTAACACCGTATCTTCAATTAAGATATCTTTTCCTCCCAAAAGGATTGCTCCTTTTCCTGAAATATCTTCCCCCGAAACCCTGATAATATCTGGGGCTGACCATTCTATTTTTCCTTTTGGTTCTGATAGGGTTCCTCCTACTAGGCCTTTCGCTGTCAGGTTCCCTACACTAACATTTTGGGGTGATTGGTAATAGGGTTGGACTAATTTATTTCCCAATAAGTTAGCCGTAAATTCTAAAGCAACAGGAATTTTTTGCCAGTTTATTGCTTTATTCTCTTCTAAAGCTTTTAGAATACCTAAATCTACTTTCCCTTTTGCTGAGATGTTCCCTCCTACTGTTGGTTTTATTTGAAATTCTTGGAGATTAATTTTATCTAAGTTTGCTTGAAAAACCGTTTTTAGTTCTTGGATGCGTGTTTTTTCAACTAATAATGGTTTACTGTTATTAATGGTTCCATTTATAATCGGGTTTTTGATCTCCCCTGTTAACTTAATTCTCCCTTCAATTTCCCCTGCCAAATTAACGGGTAATTTAGCTGTTAAAATATTAGATAAATTTCTGAGTAAAAAAGGATTAACATTAATATCAATATCGTAGCCATCTTGCCAGTTTAGGGAACCTTCAACATCAGTAGAAAATTCCCCCAGACTTAACCGAGTCTCTTCAAAGTTTACACTTTTACCTACAAAATTTAGTCCCAAATCAACCTTAACAGGAACTTTCAAAGGCTTTAAACCTGCTTCGATATTTGATACCTGAAAATTACCGTTTCCTTCTGTGCCTTCGATGTTTTCTAAGGATGGTACATTGATGTTTAAATTACTCTCAACTAAACCACTCTTTAAAGCTATCGGTAAATCAGGAATTAACGCAGCTAACTTGGGCAAACCCAATTCAGATATGGTTAATTCTGCTTGAGTTTGAAAAGATTTTATGTCGGTTTCCCCTTTAACAAGAATTGCACTATCTAATAAAGCAACATCCAAATCATAATTAATATCTTGATTTTCCTTCGATTGATACTGATAGCCAGCAGTTCCATTTGCCCCTATTTTAACCAGTTCCTCGAATCCATTGGGAAGCAAAGCAATATTAGCATTATTTAACTTTACGCCGACATCGATACCGATAGGTAAATCCAGTTCTGGTAAATCTTCATCTTGTTCTTTTTCTTGAAAATCTAACCACTTTCCAGAGGGGTTTTGTTCAACGTATAAATTAGGATCGTCGATAGTAATATCAATATCTAAGGGTTGACCAATCAATAAAGGTAAAACATTAAACTCAACCTTTATTCCCTTAACATCAGCACCATCAGGGTCTTTTTCTGTGGCAGGAATAGCAGATGCACCCAAGCTAATATGATTGAGAGAAAAGCTCTCAACCTCACCAACTTTAACCTCTCTTTCTAAGACTTTAGTTAACTGTTCCGACAACAAAGGAGATAACTTTTCATAGACAAAATAATTAACTCCTCCGTAAGTAACAACCCCCAAAGATGTTAACACCCCACCCACGATCAGCGTTGAAGGTTTCTTGAGAAAGTTAGTCAGTTTTGTTAACACAGAAGTATTAGCTTCTGAGGGATCTGGGGGTGGGTTAGGAGGCGTGTTAGTCATAATTCCCTCTAGATATACATCCTACTGAATTCAACTGCCCACAAGTATGCTTATACTACGGGATAATACTCACTTAGATGGTAAATGATCTAATAGGAATTCTTCAACTTACGGGAGTATACCTAGTTTCGTGGTAATTTAGTCGAGAACTGACTTGCTTTATGCTCTTATGCCTTCTATGGTTGAAAAGATACTATGAAACAGGGAGTTTTACCCTTGGATAATCAAGAACAGTTTTGGTCTGAGGTTTTAAGCTTCTGCCAAAAGACAACCGAAGCTATCGCCACTAATTTGCTGGAAAAAGCAGGAAAACTCACTCCTACCGCTAAAAACGACGGTTCTTTGGTTACATCGGCTGACCGTTGGGCTGACCAAACCATTCGAGAGGCGATCGCCTCCCAATTTCCCACTCATGGTATCCTAACAGAAGAAACTAGTCATATTTTTCCCGAACAAGACTGGTGCTGGATAATTGACCCCATTGACGGAACCACCAACTTTACCAGAGGTGTTCCCATCTGGGCTATTTCCCTGGGTTTAACATATCGTGGAACCCCCGTATTTGGCTTTGTTTATCTCCCCCCCCTAAAACAGTCTTTCTACGGTTATTGGTACGGAGAAACGGGGTTAAACGGACCAACTGGGGCTTATTGCGACGGTGAACCTATTACCACCTCCCATGATACCCCTAGCAAAAGCCATCTATTTAATCTTTGCGCCCGTAGCAGAAAGGTACTGCAAAAGCCTTTTCCCTGTAAAATTCGCATGATTGGTGTGGCAAGTTATAATTTACTATTAGTTGCCTCTGGGGCTGCAGTGGGTGGGGTAGAAGCCACTCCGAAAGTGTGGGACATTGCTGCAGTTTGGGTCATTGTTCAAGCCGCAGGAGGAAAGTTTATTTTCTTGAAAGATGCCGATCTTTTCCCCTTGACAATTGGCGAAAATTATGCTTCCAAGTCTATCCCTTCTTTGGTGGTTAATCGACAAGAGTATGTCTCTTTATTTAAACCCTTAGTAGAATGTATTTTATAGATGGTGAAAAGGAAGAGTATTCAGTTATCAAATGTTGAATTGTCCTACTTAGAATGGAAGAAAGGGACAGAACCATTATTATTGTTACACGGGTTAGTTGATCACGCCGTTGTTTGGTCAAATTTGGGAGATTATTTAGCAGAAGATTATCATATTATTGCCCCAGATTTGCGGGGACATGGAGATAGTAGTAAACCAAAAGCAGGTTATAAATTTACAGATTATATAGATGATTTAAACGAATTAATGGACTATTTAGGTTGGCAATCTGCCCATATTGTCTCCCATTCTTGGTCTGCAAAATTAGCAGCTATTTGGGCAACACAGCAACCAGAAAGATTCAAAGATTTGGTCTTAATCGATCCCTTTTTTATCGATAAAATGCCAGGATGGTTTGAAATCACATTTCCCATTCTCTACAAAACCTTACCATTTTTGAAAGTTATCGGGCCATTTGATAGCTATGAAGAAGCAGAAAATATAGCCCGAGGGTTAAAGCAATACCAAGGATGGACTCCTTTACAACAGCAAGTATTTAAGTTAGGAATGGAAGAAAAAGAAGCAGGAAAATGGGGTAGTAAATTTATCAAACAAGCTAGGGATGAAATTTTTGAAGAAGTGATGAAATATGCAGGGCTAACCCAAGATATAAATATTCCCATTCTATTCATTAAACCCGAGAAAGGACTTAATCGAACAGCTTGGCAACTTAAACCCTATAAAACCTATTTAAAACAGTTAAAAATTGTCGAAGTACCTGGAAACCATTGGGCTTTTTTAGTAGAACCCACCCCCTTTAATGAAACTGTCCAAGCATTTTTAGCACAGTCCAATTAATGAACCCTGCTATTTTCAGAAGTCAATCTGGGTAGAATAATTAGGAGTGTGAGAATTTTCTTCAACCTAGAATAAAAAGAGGTTAGATAGATAGTCATGGCTACAGTTTTAATTGTAGAAGATGATCCCATTAATCTTCGTGTGTTCTCCAAAATTCTCACCAAACGAGGAGGTTTAACCGTCAGAGGGACAGAAAACGTAGACGAAGTAATGAAAATTGCTCAACAAGGAGAAGTGGATATCATTCTCATGGACGTTTCTCTATCCCATAGCGTTTATCAAGGAGAAGCAGTTGATGGGATCAGAATTACTCAATTGCTCAAAAGTAACCCCAAAACAGCTAATTTACCCATCATTTTAGTCACTGCTCACGCTATGGAAGGGGATCGGGAAGATTTCCTCAAAAAAAGTGGGGCTGATGGTTATATTTCTAAACCGGTTGTGGATCATGAACAGTTTGTTGCTCAGGTAATAACCACCATCAAGAACCACCAAAAAAATTGAGTTTAATTATCACTTGTTTGCTGTTGATCTTTTATTTCCTTGGAGGACTCCTGTTGTAGTTGACTAAGAACAGATTGCATCTGAGGAGTAGTAAAGAAGACTTCTGTATCTTTCATTAATTTTTCTCCCCAAAGATTATCTTTTAAGTGTTGCAGTTCCCCATAATTACTATCTAATTGAAGGGCTGTTTCTCCTAATTCAAGACCCTGTTCTTTTTTACCTTGAACATATAAAGCAACCCCTAACGCAAGTAGTGGTTCTGCTTGTTCAGAATCTATTTCTAAAGCCTTTTCCCAATGTTCGATCGCTGATGGAATATCACCTTGTTCGTACTTAATCAAACCAATATTATTGACTGCGGGCCAGAAACCCTCTTCTTGATTAATGGCTTCTTGATAAACGGCTATTGCATCTGTCATACGGCCTAATTTAAAATAGGCATTTCCTAAATCAAATTGAGCAGAGGGAATATCGGGTTTAATCTCTAGTCCTTCTTCTAATTCTGTGGCCGCTTGTTGATATTTTTTTTGTTGAAAATAAGCATTACCCAAAGTAAATTTAATACCTACCTCTTCTGGTTCTAAGATAAGGGCTTTTTCTAAAGCATTGACCCCTAGTTCTAACTCTTGTTTGATAATATATAATGTTCCCAATATAAACCAAGGTTGATATTTATTTGGAGCTAACTGAGTTGCCAGTTTTGCCCTCGCTAAGGCTAAATCGTGTTGCTGAAAACGAATCAATTGGGCAGCCTCTTCGGCGACTTCTAAACCCTGCTGTTCGAGTTGTTCTGGATTTAGTTGAGGGGTATAAGGTAGGAGCATTTGTCCCATAGCAGGAACGTTAAACTGCCAAACTCCCACACCCACTAATAAAGAAAGTAACCAATTACCTTTAAACACAGTTTGTTCTCTAAGTTTGTTTAACATTACTCGTCTTTTATAGTGTAGCAGTATTGGTGGGGGTTGCTGTAGGGGCGGCTAGGGGTGTCTTGAGTGGTGCTATATGTAGCAGTATATGGCATTTACTTATTCATAAGAAAGTTAAAAATTACAAATCGAGTCTGGTTTTACTGGACACTCTATGTCATTAAGTGGATTATTGGCAATATTTATATGGGTCACTTGAGTTAACAAGTTGAGAGAGGAGGGATCTTGAATTTGATTATTATTAAGTTGAATGTAAGATAATTTACTCAGTAATGATAAGGGGGTAATGTCAACAATATTATTATGAGATAAATATATTTTTTCTAAATTGATAAGGTTAGATAAGGGATGGATATCACTAACTAAATTGTTATCAAGGATTAATACAGTTAGTTTTGATAACTTTTGCAAGGAAATCAGGTTATTAATACGATTGTCAGCAGCCATAAAAACTTTCAATTCTTTCAGGTTTTCTAGGCTACTAATATCCTTGACATTATTCTTGAGTAAAGAAACCCCAGTTAATTTATTTAAACGAGATAAAGCAGAAATATCAGAGATATTGTTGTTATCAAAGATCACAACCTCTAAGTTTCTTGAGGAAGCGATGGGATTAATATCATCGATATTATTAAAAGGTAGATAGAGATAGATAATCTTCTTTAATTTCTCTAAGGGTTTGATACTATTTACTTGATTATTCCACATCCACAGTGTTTTTAATTCTTTCATATTCTTCAGAGCAGTAATATCCTTAATTCTATTGTTCGATAATTCTAATTTCTCAATTCTTTTCAAAGATGAAAGGGGTGTAATATCTGTTATTTGATTATCAGCTATGTATAATTCCGTCAGGTTTTGAAAAAAAGATAGTGGTGTTAGGTCTTCAATTTCTAGTGCTGATAAATCTAACTGTTTTAACTTTGCTAAATGACGAGTCGCTATTTCACAATCTGTATTCTTTGCTTTTTGTAATAAGATTGACACTGTATGGCGAGTTTTTTCTGATAATTGCTCTTGATTTATACATAATTCCGTAAACTTAGTAGTTGCGTTTAAAGATGTATAACTTATAAAAATTTCACTTAATAATAAAAAAAATAATAACCCGAATAGAAATTGAATAATCTTAGAAGAGAAAATAATTTTCTTAAAACTTAGCATCACATAAATATCCCTATATGTTAGCAAAAATATTACAAGTAAACTCCGTTCGTCTCAGTGTAACATGAAAATCATAGGAGAAAAAAGCTTACATTTTTCAGTGATCTAGGTACTAAATTGCATTGAATATTGTCACAGTTTGACAGTATTAATCCCTTCCTGATTATTATCATCAAGACCATTAATAATATGTAAATCTCTTTGAGGATAAGGAATTTCAATACTACTCTTTTTAAATTCTCTCCAAATATCACAAATTAAACTACTGGTTACTCGTTTAGTAACTAAAGGGTCATCTAGCCAAAATTTTAGTTCAAAATTAATACTAGAATCACCAAACTCAAGAGCAAAAGCCACTGGTCGAGGATAGTCTAAAATATTGGGATTATTATCAGCAACTTTTAATAAAACTTTGATTACTTCTTGAGGATCACAGTTATAGTTTGCTCCAACAACAACAGAGCGATAGACTAGGGGATCGCTTCCGGTAAAAGTAGTAACTTCTTCGGTAAAAAAGGTTTGGTTAGGAATGATTTTTTCGGAATTATCTCTAACAACTTGTACAGTAGTTGCCCGAATTCCAAATTTTTTAACCTGACTCATTTCATTATTGATACTAATGACATCATCGGGTTTTAATGCACCTTCAAACAATAAAAATAAGCCACTAATAAAGTTACTGATCACTTCTTTTAAACCGAAACCAATACCCACAGATAAACCCCCAGTAATTGCAGCTAAGGCAGTGGGACTAATACCCACATAACCAAAAATTAAAGTGATTCCTAACCCAATTAGAAAATAACGCATCACGAGAGAAATAGATTGAACTGCCCTTTGATCCGTGCGTATTTCTTTAGAAAAAAGATAAATCAATAATTTTTCAAACAGAGAACATCCTGTTATCCAAAAATAAAGTCCTCCTACAGTGACAACAATATCACCTAAAGTTACAGACTGGTCAAACAACCGAAAAAAGGAAACACTAAATATTGTGTCAAAATCGGTCAGTATATTGATGATGTGGAGAATAATCAAAGTTAGAAATAGAGGAGCAAAAAAACGGTAATGATAATGTTCAACTGTTTTATGCTCTAATAGAGAATAAAGCAGAACCAAAAAAATACTATAAAATATGTAAATCCATAAAACAACAATTGCATCCGTTAAATAACCAGCAAACCATCCCTGTTTTAAAAATAAAAATTGTAGCGAGCCAATAGTAATTAAACTTAAGATTGGAAATATTAAATAGCAAACCAAAGCTGCAGCACACTGTTGAGGATAGTATTTTTCATTTTTTTCTTCAAATTGGCTGATCTCAGGAAATCGCCGTTGAAATTTGCGCCATATCCATTGGGAAATTAGAAACATAACCGCCAAAGAAATGATAATTGTAAACAGTTGAAGTTGAACAGCAGGACGTTGTAGAATCACCATAGTTTTTAACCATTCTTCCCAAAAATAACTAGGGTTAAGTATTAATTTATCATTCATTGATGTTCCCCACTACTTTTACTTTAATTAAATTGATTGTTGACTGCTTGTTGCATTTTTAAAGCTGCATCTTCTGGGGTCATTTCTCCAGCCATCACTTGATGATAAAGAGCAGAACCGTATTCAAATATAGCCTGATTTTTTTCCAATTGATCTAAAGAGACAATAATACCATTTTTTGATTGTTCAAATAATACAGCTTGCTTGGGAAACAAACTAGCATCAACCTTAGCATTTTTATTAACGGGAATAAGAAAAGCTGCTTTAACCTGTAATTGTTGTTGATATTGAGTATTAGTTGAAAACTGAGCAAGTTTTAAGGATAATCGATGTTGATTTTCACTAGAAGCTTTGTTAAAAATAAAACCAACCGTCCATAGAGGAGGAGTAGCTGGTTGATTTTTTCGACCAGGTAATAAGGCAACCCCTAAATTATTTGCTCCTAATGCTTCGCTTAATAAAGGTAGCCAACCAGATGAACAAGCCATATAGGTTAACCTACCTTGAATAAACGCTTCTTGTAGGGTTTCAACATCTTCAATCAGATAAAAATTAGGTTCATTTTGAGCATTTTTTAGCCATTGCATCCACTCAACCCAACCTTTACTTTCCCCTAAAATAACCCGTTCCGACTCATCAAATAATTGTCCTCCAAAAGCACCTGTTCCCCAAAAAGTAGTCCGAAAATTAGAATGTAATCCCACTGAATAACCGCGGCGAGCTTGCAGAATTAACTCATCTAAGGTTTTGGGTGTTTCTTTAACTTTCTGTTTGTTGTAACAAAGAACTTGGGTTCCTAAACGGACAGGTACGGCGTAAAGTTTATCGTTATAACTAACTTGTTTTAGGGTTTCTGGCCGAAACTGTGATAAGTCAAAATCTTCCTCATTTACGCTGTCTAAATACCCTGAACGAATTATTGGGGCAATGTTGCCGTTGGTTAAAGAAACTGCAAACATATCTGGTCCGGCACCTCTGGCAATTTCCCGACTAAACTCAGATAATTGTTCGTCGGGTAAGACAAATTTCAGAGATACTGTCACACCAGGATTGAGTTTATCAAACTGTGTTGTAGCATCACGAACAGTCTCTTGAAAATAAGCACTTTGTTCTTCCGTAAGTCCTACGGGAACTTCTGCCCAAACTAGAATTTCTCCTTTTAGGGGTGCTTTTATAGCATTTCCCACAGTTATGAGGTACAGTAACAGCAATGAGCAAACCAGTT
>NZ_JARVCN010000482.1:0-2027 GCF_038442745.1 Crocosphaera sp. Alani8 | reverse complement strand
TAGTGTGAACGAAGACGAAGGACTATCGATGATAGTTACTCTCACCCGCACTGGAGACGTTAGTTTTGACTCCTGGGTTGAACTTGAGGCAGTATTAGGCACCTCTAGTGCTACTCTAGGAATCGATTATGGTTTCAACGACTCTATCTATTTTGCTCCAACAGAAACTAGCAAAGTTGTGGAAATTGACCTCTTTAATGACCCGGAAATTGAAGAAACTGAAACCATTAACTTACAAATTGTCCAGGGTAGTGGAAGCGACAATTACACCATCGGAACTCAAGATACGACTACTGTTGAGATCTTAGATAGTTCACCCATTATCGAATTTGAATCAGCTACCTATAGTGTGAACGAAGACGAAGGACTATCGATGGTAGTCACTCTCACCCGCACTGGAGACGTTAGTTTTGACTCCTGGGTTGAACTTGAGGCAGTATTAGGCACCTCTAGTGCTACTCTAGGAATCGATTATGGTTTCAACGACTCTATCTATTTTGCTCCAACAGAAACTAGCAAAGTTGTGGAAATTGACCTCTTTAATGACCCGGAAATTGAAGAAACTGAAACCATTAACTTACAAATTGTCCAGGGTAGTGGAAGCGACAATTACACCATCGGAACTCAAGATACTACCACGGTGAATATCCTAGATAATGACAATGTTATTGCTGAGGTTGGTCAAATTACCAATTTGAATCATGATAGTCAAACGATTATTCTGAATCATAACTTTGATAACCCCGTCATTTTCGCTCAACCCTTATCTCGCAACGGTGGTGATTCCTCAACCATCAGAATTACTGACATTCAAAGTAATAGCTTCTCAGTCCAACTTCAAGAAACTACCTTGATTAATGGTAATCCCCACTCTGGTAATCATACTACTGAAACATTTAGTTTCTTAGTGGTTGAACAGGGAACCTGGCAATTGTCTGATGGTAGTATTCTTGAAGTTGGTAACGTTGCCACCGATGCCATTACGACTTCAACTTGGGAAAATATTGACTTTAATCATACCTTCGCCAGCACCCCAGTGGTTTTAACTCAAGTTCAAACAGACAATGATGCAACTTTTGTCCGAACTCGTCAACGAAATGCCGATAATAATGGATTTGAAGTTGCGTTAGAAGAAGAAGAAGCATTTAAGTCCAGTGGACATGGAATAGAAACTGTTGCTTGGTTAGCCATTTCTCCAGGTCAAGGAAATTGGGATGATAACGAGTTTTTAGCAGGAAATACTGGCGACCAAGTTACCCATAACTGGCATACTATTGACTTTGGTGATAACTTTACTAATGCGCCTAAATTCTTAGGAAATATTGCCACTTTCGACGGAGGAGATTCTTCTGGATTAAGGTATCAGAACCTCACTAATGGTAATGTTCAAATTATGATTGAAGAGGATACCAGCAAAGATAGTGAACAAAATCATACCACTGAAGATATCAATTTCTTAGCTCTGGAAGCGGATGGAAACTTAACTGGTTTGCTAGATTCTTTGACTGGATTAATCGATTCTCAATCAGGAACAGTTAATGCAGATACTTTTGTCTTAGGCGATGCCAGTGAATCATTTTATGATAACTACGGACAACAAGATTATGCAGAAATTTCTGATTTTGACCTTACCCAAGATATCATTCAATTACACGGTTTAGCTGAAAACTACTACCTCGGTTCTTCTCCTTCTGGAACCGATGACCAAGGAATTTTCCTCGAAGTTTCTGGTATGGAAGATGAATTAGTAGGTATTGTTAAAAATACAAATACCTTAGATATCAACAGTAACAATTTTACTTTTGTTTAAGTTCATTATTACCAACTGAGAGTTAATAATTTTAAGCCCGTTTGTACGGGCTTTTTTTCTTGAATACTAAAAGACAGTAATTGGTTAGGACCAATTGAAGACATAAAGATAAATTATTTTTTTTATACTTTTAAAAATATGTTGTTCTTTGAATAATTGATATAATATAGCATTTCCCATACTCATGAGGTACACTGGGAGGAAACTATTTAATGCG
>NZ_JARVCN010000481.1:0-2033 GCF_038442745.1 Crocosphaera sp. Alani8 | reverse complement strand
TACACTGTGGCCAAAATGCAAGTGAAGGGCTTTAGGGATTTGGTAGCCATCATCGGTAACTTCCCAAACATTCAAGCCGGCATGACCTTATCGGTTCAGGGTTACTGGCATGATCACCCAAAACATGGACAACAATTTCAGGTAAAAAACTATACTGAGTCTAAACCGGCAACTCTGACTGGCATTGAAAAATATTTAGGAAGTGGACTTATTCGTGGAGTTGGGCCAGTAACAGCAAGAAGGATAGTAGCCCACTTTCAGTTAGAAACACTTGAGATCATCGAAAACCAGATTGAACGTCTAGCAGAAGTCCCTGGCATTGGGAAAAAACGGGTCAAGATGATCCAGGATACCTGGTCCGAACAAAAACTCATTAAAGATGTGATGATCTTTCTCCAAGGGCATGGGGTATCAACCACCTATGCTGTGAAGATATTTAAGCAGTATGGGAATAATGCGATCTCTATGGTGAGCGAAAACCCCTACCAGTTGGCCATAGATATTTTTGGGATAGGATTCCATACGGCTAATCAGATTGCGATACAGGTGGGAATATCGCCCTGGTCAAAATACCGCTACAAATCGGGGGTGCTACATATATTAAGCCAAGCAGCAGATGAGGGACATTGTTTTTTACCTTTACCTGAGTTGGTTAACCAGGCCGACGAGTTACTTAGTTTTGATGGTTTTGATGCGGATAGGGAAACCGTAACCAGAAGTATCAAGGAAATGGTCGAAAGTGAAGAACTCAAAGTTGAAGTAGCCGAAGGGGAAATGTGGTTATGCTATAAGCCCACGTTCTACTATACAGAGGCTAACTTAGCTAAACTACTACGACTGCACCTGGAAAAACCAGTTAAAGTTGATCGCGAGCGTGTGGAGAATTGGATAGAACGGTACACCAAAAGTAAGGGCATTAGTTTGTCCCCCCAACAAACTAATGCCGTCATCAAAGCAGTGTCATCGCAGGTGATGGTTCTCACGGGGGGGCCTGGTTGTGGGAAGACCTTTACTCAAAAAACTTTGGTTGCACTTTGGCAGGCCATGGGGAAAAAAATTGGCTTAGCCGCCCCTACTGGTCGGGCTGCACAAAGACTAGGGGAAATGGCAGGACTAGAAGCCAAAACCATTCATCGCTTACTGGAATTTGACCCGAAAAGAATGGGCTTCAAAAGGGATAAAGATAACCCATTACCCTTTGATGCGGTGATTGTCGATGAAGCTTCAATGGTAGATTTATTTCTGGCACATTCTTTAGTTAAAGCGATTTCCCCCGATTGTCAACTTCTACTTGTGGGAGATTGCGATCAGTTGGAGAGTGTTGGGCCTGGAAAAGTTCTTAATGATTTACTGGAGTCGGGTAAAATTCCCGTCGTTAAACTAACCCAAGTTTTCCGACAAGCTGCAACCAGTGCCATTATCAAAAATGCTCACCAAATAAACCACGGACAATATCCAAAACTCGAACCAATATCTGATCAACCTCAGTCCGATTGTCTTTGGCATTCAGGGGGGCATGAGCCTGAACATAGCGTCGAAGCGATCTCACAATTACTGACTGATTTTATCCCCAATCAGGGTTTTGACCCCAGGAACGATGTACAGGTTTTGTCTCCTATGACTAGGGGGTTGGTGGGAACTCGCAATCTTAATCAGGTGTTGCAGCAGCTTCTTAATCCACCATCACCTGATAAGTCTGAAGTTACCGCTATGGGTAAAACTATAAGAGTTAGCGATCGCATCATACAGCTAAGAAATGATTATAACCGTGACATCTATAACGGGGATTTGGGCATCGTTAAGGCCATCAATAACATTGATAAATCTGTGACCATTCAGGTTAACGAGCGAGATGTAGAATACGACTTTGCTGATCTTAACGAAGTGGCTTTAGCCTGGAGCATTTCTATCCATAAGTCCCAAGGTTCGGAATATCCCGTTGTGATTATGCCCATTTCTAAGTCCCATTATGTAATGCTGTCACGGAACTTGATCTACACTGGATTAACCCGTGCTAAGAAACTAGCTATCAT
>NZ_JARVCN010000480.1:0-18878 GCF_038442745.1 Crocosphaera sp. Alani8 | reverse complement strand
ATGTTTGGCCTAAGTTTTCGCAGCGAGTGACCCCTGGCTTTTTGAGAAGATACGCGAACAGCGATAAGTACCTGGACAACCTGAGTTCGGTCTTAGGAGTCTGGTAACTGGTAACTGGTAACTGTTCACTGACCACAGGGTAGTACAAAGAAAATAGACTAGGCTTCTTGTCTAAAGTGTACGCTAGGGGGATAATAGGCCTAATTTTGAGTAAAAAACGTGGTAGTGTGATCATTCTGTTCACTATCAATTGATCTTTTTTTAGGAGAACTTCAGGAAAAATCAATCATTATGTCTATTATCTTCCAACTCGTCTTAGCAGCCCTCGTTTTCTTCTCTTTCGTTATGGTGGTTGCCGTTCCCGTGGCCTATGCTTCCCCCCAAAACTGGGCTCAGTCTAAGCCTTTATTGTACGTCGGTTCTGCCATTTGGGTCGCTCTAGTATTACTAGTGGCTGTCTTAAACTTCCTAGTTGTCTAGATTCATCCCACAATATCTAGTACAAGGGAACTTGGAGACTGGAGGAGTGGAGGGATTCAAGAATTAAGAAATAATTAAATTTTCTGTTCTCAATTCCACATTTATCTCTATAGCTTCCCACACTCCTTATTCCATAAAGTCTTCAGACTTCACTCGGTGGTATTTCCCCATCTTTAGCTATGCTTAAAGGTGGGGATTGTTTTGTAGATTATTTGAAGCTAAAAAATTATGACCATTTTCGAGGGAACCTTTACCCAAGATCCATCTGCTTTGCGTTTCGCTATGGTTATCGGTCGTTTTAACGACTTAGTAACGGATAAACTCTTATCGGGGTGTCAAGACTGTTTAAAGCGTCACGGAGTTGATGTTAACCCCCACGGAACTCAAGTAGACTATGTGTGGGTTCCTGGCAGTTTTGAAGTTCCTTTGGTAGCTCGTCAATTAGCCTTGTCGGGAAATTACAACGCTATTATCTGTTTAGGGGCGATCATTCGGGGGAATACCCCTCATTTTGATTATGTGGCAGCAGAAGCCGCAAAAGGAATCGCCGCCGCCGGATTTCAAACCGGAACCCCAGTGGTGTTCGGTATTTTAACCACAGATACGATGCAACAAGCATTAGAAAGGGCTGGTATTAAGAGTAATTTAGGCTGGAATTATGCTTTAAGCGCGCTGGAAATGGCTAGTTTAATGGGTCAAATACGGGGTGAAATTCCAGCTAATAATGCTCCAGCAGCTTTACCTGTGTCTCAGTTCAAAAACCCCATCGTCTCAGAATAACCATAACACCAGCATTTTGTTGGTAACACCTTAGAATCCTATGGCAGATTTATCCGTTTCCTGGGAACAATATCACCGTCATATTGAGACTTTGGCGGTGAAAATTTATCAATCCCAATGGAAGTTTGACCAAATCATCTGTATTGCTAAAGGGGGTTTACGAGTAGGAGACATTCTCAGTCGTCTTTACCATATCCCTTTAGGTATTGTTGTGGCTGCTTCTTACGGTGGAGAAAATGGGCGTTCCCGCGAAGACATAAAAATGGGTCAACATTTGGCTGCCATCGATGATAACTTAGGGAAACGTATTTTATTGGTGGATGATTTGGTGGATTCTGGAGTTAGTTTACAGAAAGTAACTCAATGGCTAAAAGAGTATGCTTCCCCCGTTGAAGAACTACGTACTGCTGTAATCTGGTATAAAAGTTGTTCCCAGTTTCAACCAGATTATTATGTCCAATATTTGCCCGATAATCCTTGGATTCGTCAACCTTTTGAGAGTTACGAAACTATGAACATTAATGACTTAATAAATTCAATAAAATAATAATATGCCATAATAAGACCATTACAAATTCTGTTTAGATTCTTTTGATAACAAATCGAGGTTAAAGGGAAATCATTGACTCAAGGTAAGGTAAAAGCTACACCTGATCACCATCATGATCATCATCACAATCATATCCATAGCGAAGCGTCATTAAAACAGATAATTAACCGTCTTTCTCGCATTGAGGGACATATCAGGGGGGTGAAAACTATGGTTGCAGAGAGTCGCCCCTGTCCCGAAGTTTTGATCCAATTAGCCGCAGTTAGGGGTGCGATAGACAGAGTTTCTCGTCTTGTTTTAGACGAACATTTAAACGAGTGTGTTGCTCGCGCAGCTCAAGAAGGCAACATCGAAGAAGAATTACAAGAATTAAAGTCCGCTTTGGATCGATTTTTGCCTTAAAAGACTAAGAGTATATGGACTAATTTAACCCTGAGAATTTTCGGTTAATAGTTAGGGATGAACAGTAGTTCATGAGCAAATAATAGATTAGCTTTGTAGAACATAATAATCTCAAGTTCTGATTCCTACCCCAACGTCAACTGATTGCAGATTTCTTTTACTCGTTCTTGGTAAGATTCTAAAATGGAAGGGCAAGGGGACGCACGAAGTTCCTCTATCCTCTAATATTCGAACATAAAAGAGAGAGCTAAAACAGGGATAAATCAAGCCAAGGATAAATAACTGCCATTGAAGGGTTATAATTATCATGTGCATCTGAGACATTATTTTACTCATCTAATTTCAATCCTTTGTCAAATGAAAAGTCAAGTAAAAAATTTTTTGAATCCATATCTTACCTCTCGTCAAAGAAATAGTGTTCTAATATATACAATACATAAAGCAGCATCTACATTTCTCTACAAATTAACTTTTGATATAACTAATCTTCTTAGCTTAAATTACTATTCAACTGATGGTAAAGACGAAAGAGTTAAAAAAGTTATAGGGCATGATTATAATTATGTAATCAATAAAGAAATAGCTTGTTTTGGACCAATACGTGGTAGTCGAGAACTTTCTTTTCCTGAAAACCTGGAAGAATATTCAATTATCTTACATTTAAGAGATCCTAGAGATGTACTTACTTCTTTGTTTTATTCTTTTAGTTATAGTCATGTAAGAGAAGAAGGCAAATTCAATCCTACAGATGAGCAAAGAGAACAATGGGTAAAAGAAGGAGTTGATAAATTTGTAACTAATACGGCACCTGGCATAAAGGAAAGATATGAAATATATTGCAACAATTTATTAAATCGAGAAAATGTAGTATTCATTAAATATGAAGACATGGTTTATGAATACGATAAGTGGTTAAAAGAATTTTTATCTGCTTTTTATTATACTAATCATAAGAACCTGGGAACGTCAAACTTTTTAGACTATCACAATATTTTATTTGAAATATATAAGAAATTTATTTTTACAAAGCTCTATAGAAAATACAAAACTCAATTTAAAGTTTCTAAGGAGCGTATTTATAAACATAAAAGACAAATTACTCCAGGAGACCACAAAAGAAAACTTAGTCCAGAAACTATTGAATTTTTAAATTATGAATTCAAGGATATATTAAATTTGTTAAAATACGAAGTCTAAAGTTTTTGAAATTTACAGGATACTGCAAACAAAGCCCACGTAGTTCACTCGTGGGATATAGTATGCTTATATGGGGGAGGTTTAGAATAATTTGCACCGTAAGTTAACTCTCAGATGGAGAAGTTGATGCTTCTGGATTTTCGCCATGATTACCGTTAGCATCTACGCTATTAAGGGACCAGTAGTATTCTGTAGGGATATGAGCTTGCTGACAAATAGCTTCGAGTTGTTTTTGTTGCGCTCTGGCTTTGCGTAGGGTGATAATCAACTGTTGCACTTGTTGTTGTAAATTGGGTTCTTCGTAAGTTGTAGCTAAAGTTTTTCTCTCTAGTAACTGTAACAGTAATTCATAATGAACAAGGGATGGAAGGGGAAGAGGTTTCATCAGAATTATCCATAATACTGTAATTAATTAGGCCAATTTTGAGCCTACTTCTACGGTAAACTATCTATAGGAATATGATAATTAAATCTTTTCAATTGTTCCCGTTGACGACTTTCTTGTTGAGAATATTTTATGAATCAATCAACGACAATTTATCCTGGGGAAGTATTTGCTGACACCAAAGTGTTTGATCAGCGAATCCGTCAATTAGTTCCTCATTACGATTTCATGCTCGATACCCTTGTTGCTTGTATTCCCCCTAAAGCTTCTCGCATACTAGATTTAGGCTGTGGCACAGGAGAACTCAGTTGTAAACTATTTAAACAGTTTCCTGATGCAAAAATAGTGGCTGTTGACTATTCTCCAAGAATGATAGAAATGGCAAAATATAAATTAGGAAAAAGTGAATTTAAAGAGAACATTACTTTTGTTCAAGCAGATTTTGGAGCTTGGGCTGATGGGGAAATTATAGAAGAACTTAGGGAGAGTTTTGATGCTTGTGTTTCGTCTTTAGCTATTCATCATTTAACGGATGAAATGAAATATAAATTATTGGCTTGTGTTGCTAAAAATTTAGTTGAGGGTAGCTGTTTTTGGAACGCAGATCCTGTTATACAAGAGTCAGCCCAATTGCAAGAAATCTATCTAAACTTAAGAGAAAAATGGACAACTAATCAAGGAACTACCATCCAAGAGGTTCGCTCAAACATGGGAATTAGCGAACCACAAGGTTATTCGGGACAAGATCGTTTAGGTACATTAGAAAGTCATTTAAATATGCTATCTTCTGCAGGATTTAAAAACGTTGCTAACCCGTGGCGATTTTTGGGATTAGCTATTTTTGGTGGTTGGGTTTAATTACAATGAATAAACGAATTATTGGTTATGTGTATCTTCTATGTTATTAATTCTTTCTTCAGCTAAAACATTAGTATTTGACGATGTTTTTACAACTTCTGAAACTAAAACTACGCCTAATTTTCAAAAATATGGTGACTTTTTGGTTAATTCCTTGAAAAAATTATCTCCTCAAAAATTAGGGAAATTATTAGGAGTAAGTGACCCTTTAGCTAACTTAAACTATCAGCGATTTCAATCATTTGATACGGCTGAAAAACAAGCTTGTATTTTAGCTTATAGGGGAGATGTTTTTAAACAATTAGATTTGATAGATTTTACTGATGATGATTATATATTTGCTCAGGAGCATTTGAGAGTCATATCAGGATTGTACGGTATTTTAAGAACCCTTGATGAAATCAGTCCCTATCGACTGGAAATGAATACTCGTCTGACAACTGAAAAGGCAGATAATCTGTATAATTTTTGGGGCGAAAAAGTAACCGAAAACTTAAACGAAGATTTAGAAAAACATAAAACTCAAATATTAGTTAATCTCGCTTCCCAGGAATATTCTCGTTTAATTCAGTCTCGACAATTTAATTACCCTATTTTAAAAGTTTCTTTTAAGGAAATGAGAGACGGAAAACTAAAAACCATTGGTATCACAGCAAAAAAAAGTAGAGGTTTAATTACTAATTGGATTATTAAAAATAAAATAGATGAACCCTCAAAATTTAAAAATTACTCTGGTTTAGGGTATTATTACGACGAAAACTTATCGAACGAAGAAGAAATAGTCTTTGTTAAAAGATAGCTTTTCTCAGATTGATTTTGAACTGGAGACAACATTTCTAATCAATTTTACTAATTATGCTACATTGGTAGAGTTAAGCCGTTGTGTATAACGGAGTTTAATCGGTGGGGTGTTAATGAAACGTATTTTTATCACGGGATCTAGCGGTTGTATTGGTCATTATATGGCAGAAGCTTTAATCAAAGAAACCAATCATGAACTTTATTTTTTGGTGAGAAATCCTGAGAAATTACAATTTCGTTATCAGAGTCGTCCTAACATTCATCTTATGATCGGTGATTTACAAAATATTGAAAAATTCAGCGATTTTTTGAGTACGGTTAATGTGGCAATTTTAGCAGCAACAAGTTGGGGTGGAATTACAGAATCTTTTGAAATTAATGTTACCAAAACTTTAGGGTTAATGAAGTTATTAAACCCTGATATTTGTGAGCAAATTATTTACTTTTCTACAGCAAGTATTTTAGATAAAAATAATCAACCTTTACGAGAAGCAGGGATATTAGGAACCAATTATATAAGAACAAAATATCAATGTTACACTCAGTTAAGTAAACTTGATATTCATAGTAAAATTACCACTGTTTTCCCCACTTTAGTTTTTGGTGGCGAACCCAATAAACCCTATTCTCACTTATCAGGAGGTATTAAAGATGTAGTTAAATGGATTGATTTAATTCGCTGGTTCAAAGCGGATGGTAGTTTTCATTATATTCATGCTAGAGACATCGCAAAAATAATTAAATATTTAGTAGAAAATCCTCCGAGTGAATCTGCTAGTAAAGACTTGGTTTTAGGCAATGAAAAAACAACCGTTAATAAAGCAGTAGCAAAAATTTGTAATTATCTCAATAAAAAAATTTATTTTCAAATTACATTGTATATTGTTTTAGTTAACTTTTTTATTAAAGTCTTTCGTTTACGCATGGAAGACTGGGATTACTTTTCTATTAATTATCGACATTTTACTTATAAAAATACCGTAACTCCTGCTAGTTTTGGGCTAGAAAATTATTGTACAACCATCGAAGATGTGATGCAATTAAGTGGCGTTTATCCTGAGAAATATTAGTTAACCTGAGTTCGATATAAGCGAACGTTGAGTAGTTTGCTATAAATTAATGATGATAGAGATTGATATGTTTCAACTGATGGCTGATAGCTGATAGCTGAACGCTTACAAACTAGCCAGTTTTATCGAACGGTGCAAGATGTAAGTATTATGAAACAAAAAAAGTGAGTAGAATATTACAGTAATTGAATCTATCCTACTCACTTGTTCAATTTTAATTTAACTCCTGAATCTATTTAGCGTCCAATACCCACATAGTGGAAACCAGCCATTTCTAACTTAGAACGATCCAAGAAATTACGCCCATCAATAATTACAGGATTAGCCATTAATTGAGACATTTTTCCGTAATCGAGGCTTAAAAATTCCTTCCAATCTGTTACTAAAACCAAAGCATCACAGCTATCTGCTAACATTTCTGCATCGGTTTCGATGATGACATTAGATAAACCGTGACTTAAACCAGATTGGGAAACAATGGGGTCATAAGCCTTAATTTTTGCCCCCAAACGGTTCAACTGTTCGATGATAATTAAAGCAGGTGCATCCCGCATATCATCTGTATCTGGTTTAAAAGTTAGACCCAATAAACCGATAGTTTTTCCTTTGAGAATTTTTAGTTCTTGTTGTAACTTTTCAACCGCAATTAATCGTTGACGCTTGTTAACATCAACTGCAGCGTTGAGTAATTCTGTTTCGTAGTTGTAATCAGTTGCAGTATGAATTAAAGCCAAAACATCTTTGGGGAAACAAGATCCACCCCAACCAATACCAGCTTGTAAAAACTTATTACCGATACGAGAATCTAAACCGATACCTGCAGCTACTTGAGTAACATCTGCCCCAACCCGATCGCAAATATTAGCCACTTCGTTGATAAAACTAATTTTGGTAGCTAAGAAAGCATTGGCAGCGTATTTAATCATTTCCGCCGAGTTTAAGTCCGTTACCACCACAGGAACTGGAGGTAAACTTTGGTCGTCCCCGAACTTGCGGTCTACCAGAGGCTTATAGAGTTCTTGCATCATGGTGATGGCCTTGTCGTTGTTGCTACCAAGGACGATGCGATCGGGGTTAAAAGTATCATAAACAGCCGAACCTTCCCGTAAAAATTCTGGGTTACTGACCACATCAAACTCCACATCTGCGGGGGAGTCTTCCCGTTTAGCCAATCCGTCCATAACAATCATTCTCACCCAATCCCCAGAACCGATGGGAACTGTAGATTTGTTAACGATGACCTTGTAACCGCCGTTCAAATTTTCACCAATCCCTCTAGCTACCGCTTCGACGTAACGGGTATCGCTTTCGCCGTTGGGCAAAGCAGGGGTTCCCACAGCGATAAAGAGGATTTCTCCGTGGTCAACACCGGCAGCCAAATCGGAAGTAAACTCTAAACGGCCAGCTTCCATACAACCGTGCATTAATTCTGAGAGGCCTGGTTCATAGATAGGAGATTGACCAGACTTCATCAGTTTAACCTTTTCTTCGTTGTTATCGATACAGATAACGTGATGACCAATGTGGGATAAACAAACTCCAGTCACCAAGCCAACATAACCAGTTCCAATGACACAAACACGCATAACTTTATCCTCTAAATTTATATTGATTAAAACAAGGCATTCTCGGGATGATACAACAACATTACTCTATTAGTTGAAGCATTTTAAACAAAGTTGCCTTGGAGATAGTTTAACTATCTTTTGACACTCGTTCTCGGAAGTCTTTAATGGCTAATTCTAGCCCCTCTTTTAGAGGAATAGTGGGTTCCCAACCTAAATAATTTTTTGCCTTGGTAATATCCGGTTGTCTTTGTTTAGGATCATCTTGAGGTAATTCTTTATAGACTAATTCAGTTTCAGGGTTGACCATTCCTTGAATAATTTGAGCCAGTTCTAAGATGGTATACTCTCCAGGGTTTCCGATGTTAACAGGACCGATATAGTCTCCATTCATCAGACGCATTAAACCTTCGACTAAATCAGAAACATAGCAAAAACTTCTGGTTTGAGAACCGTCACCATAAATAGTTAAAGGAATCCCTTTGAGGGCTTGTACAATAAAATTACTTACCACTCGACCGTCATTTTCTAACATTCTCGGTCCGTAGGTATTAAAGATTCGTGCTACTCGAATGTCGGTCTTATGTTCTCGGTGGTATTCAAAAGCCAAGGTTTCAGCTACCCTTTTTCCTTCATCGTAACAGGCCCTTAACCCTGTACAACTGACGTTACCCCGATATTCTTCTGGTTGGGGGTGAATATCCGGATCACCGTAAACTTCTGAGGTAGAGGCTAAAAGAAGGCGAGCATTAACTCGTTTGGCTAAACCCAACATATACAAAGTCCCTAACACATTAACTTTAATGGTTTTTACAGGGTTATGTTGATAATGAATGGGGGAAGCAGGACAAGCCAAATGATAAATCTGATCCACTTCTAAACGGATGGGTTCCGTGATATCGTGGCGAATCAACTCAAAATAAGGATTGCCGATCCACTTAAGAATATTGCGTTTGTCCCCAGTGTAAAAGTTATCTAGGCAAAGAACTTCGTGTCCTTGTGCCATTAAGCGATCGATGAGATGGGAACCAATGAAACCAGCACCACCCGTGACTAAGATTTTCATGCAACCTACAAGTTCAAAATTAAAATTAATATTAACTTACCCTTGCTTTGAGTTTTGGCCAACCCCTCAAGTTAGTTATTTTGCAATATAAAGAAATTCCTAAGAAAATAACAAATTTTCTCACGGAGGGGAACCATTCATGAGATCCTAAATTAAAGACCTTATATTTACCATTGTTTCCTAGTTAAATTGGGCTTCTTATGTCATCATCTTCCATGTCCCGTCGCACGAAAATCGTGGCCACTATTGGTCCTGCGACCCAAAACAAAGAGATTTTACGCCAATTGATTTTAGCAGGGGCCACCACTCTGCGTCTCAATTTTTCTCACGGTAAACACGAGTATCATCAACATAGCATTCGCCTTATTCGTCAAACTGCTTTTGAATTAAATCAACCGGTGGCGATTTTACAAGATTTACAGGGGCCAAAAATTCGCCTGGGGGAATTTGTTAATGGGTCCATCACAGTTAAACCTGGTGATCCTTTTATCTTGACCAGTCGCCAAGTAGAGTGCAATCAAAACATCAGCTATGTTACCTACGATTATTTAGCCGATGAGGTACCGGAACAAGCGCGAATTTTAATGGACGATGGCAAGGTAGAAATGGTAGTAGAAAAAGTGGATAAGGAAAATAAGGATCTACATTGTCGGGTTGTGGTAGGAGGGGTACTATCCAACAGCAAAGGGGTCAATTTTCCGGGGGTCTATTTATCTGTAAAAGCTTTAACAGATAAAGACAAACGGGATTTGATGTTTGGGTTGGATCAAGGGGTAGATTGGGTAGCGTTGAGTTTTGTGAGAAACCCCCAAGATATTCTCGAAATCAAAGAGTTGATTGCCAGTGCCGGAAAAAATGTTCCTGTCATCGCTAAAATCGAAAAACACGAAGCCATTGAGGACATGGAAGAAATTCTGTCTTTGTGTAACGGAGTCATGGTGGCGCGAGGAGATTTAGGGGTAGAGTTACCCCCCGAAGATGTCCCCATTCTTCAAAAACGTCTAATCACTACGGCTAACAGGTTAGGTATTCCGGTTATTACTGCTACGCAAATGTTGGATAGTATGGCTAATAATCCTCGTCCTACCCGTGCAGAAGTGTCCGATGTGGCTAACGCTATTTTGGATGGTACGGATGCGGTAATGTTATCCAATGAGACGGCCGTAGGAAAATATCCCGTAGAAGCAGTGGCGACTATGGCCACTATTGCAGAAAGAATTGAAAAGGAACCCACTATCCCTAAAGTCCTCTCAGAAGGGAAAAAGTCCATCACTAATGCTATTTCCTCGGCGGTTAGTCATATTGCTCAAGAACTGGGTGCAGCCGCCATTATGTCTTTGACGAAAACGGGATCAACGGCCCGCAATGTGTCTAAATTTCGCCCTCAAATCCCTATTTTAGCAGTGACTCCCCATGTGGATGTGGCAAGGCAATTACAGTTGGTTTGGGGGGTAAAACCTCTTTTGGTGCTTGATTTGGCCTCACCTAATCAAACCTTTCAATCCGCGGTGAATGTGGCACAGGAAAATAAATTACTCAAAGATGGGGATCTTGTTGTGATGACCGCCGGAACCCTTCAAGGGGTAGCAGGTTCCACGGACTTAATTAAAGTAGAAATGGTTAAGGCGGTCTTAGGAAAAGGAGTGGGGGTTGGTCAAGGTTTCGGCAGTGGACGGGCAAGAATCGCCCACAATGCTAGAGAATTGGGCAATTTTGAACCTGGAGACATTCTCGTGGTTCCGGAAACTAATGCCGAGTTTGTGGAGATGATGCGTAAAGCTTCGGGGATTATTACCGAGGAGGCGAGTTTAACAAGTCATGCGGCTGTGATTGGTTTACGCTTAGGGGTTCCTGTTGTTGTCGATTTTAAGGCAGCCACAGACAATATCAGAGAAGGAGCTATCATTACGGTTGATGCTGAAAAAGGCCAAGTTTACTCCGGTCTTGTTATGAGTAATCACAATGGGGATAGTTGATCTGAGTCTGATGTTTTCAGATAACAGGAAAGATGATTTTTTAGAGGTTTAAGGTGCTGTTATTTAAGGTTTTGCTAACTTCAGTAACAGCCTTCAAATTTTCTTGACAGATTGATTTTTACTCGAAAAATTGATCATAGAGAAGAGACATTAATGGATAAGGGCATTGTAAGGGAAAAGTTTCTAAGGATAATTTGGTTTCTGCTTTAGCTTGTTTGACAGCTTCTTGGTAATTTTCATCCATAATATTACTAAGATAGGGTCTTAAGCTAGGGGATTCTTTTATTATTATTCTATAGATAATTCGGAACAGCACCGGATATAACTATATTACACAGTAATTCTACATAAATCTAAAGCAATTTGTATTAGTTGAGTGGAGGCAATTTCATATTGGGTTTCTTGTCCTCTTGGTTTACTTCTTAAATATCCTGCTGGAGTTTTTTGTGAAGGTAATAAGGGGAGGTTTTGAATAATTTTATAAAAATCGGCTTCTGCTTTAGGACTTTTATGAGCGATCGCATTTCTAATTCTATGGTAATATCTTAAATTATTTTTTTGATCACTATCAAGATTAGTGAAAGGAATACCATCATGAAAAAATATTCTTGCTCTCTCTATTGTTTTTTCATAAGGCAACCAGTTAAGATATCTTTGTCCTGCTAAAATAACTGAGTTAATTTCTGATTTTGGAGAAATTGTAACTTTACAAATTTCATTAATTGTGCATTCATTAATGGTAATCTCTTCTTGAAGCAATCCCAAAAATAATTCTTCTATAAATTTTTCAAAATCCGTGAATAATCCTATAAATAAGCCATCATAAAAGATAAAAATATCGTTTTGATCAAGAATATTATTAGTAAATAACTCTTCTATTTTATTCCTTTTTCTGTCTCGTTCCTGGACTCTTGACTTAAAGTCATTAAACAAGATATCTGCTTTTCTTGCCATAACTTTAATCAGTATTTTTAACAAAATCAATCAAATAGTTAAACATGATTTTTCTCTCTTTAATACCTTGTCTTCGAGAATTAAATACTTCTTGAACTTGAGAATTAGAAGAACTTAGTTGTTTAGTTTTTAAATGATCATTAGCTGTTTTTATTTTTTTTATAACTACTTCAGAAAGTTGTCTATTATTATCAGCTTCAGACTCTTTTAGGCTATCGAGTCCAAAAATTAAATCATAAATTACAGCAAAGAATATATATATTTTGGTTTGTTCACGAAATTTTGAAAAGGGCAGAAAATCCTTAAAATTCTTATCAATAATTTCCATCGTCTTATGAAATTTATGATATATTTCATTTTTATGAGGCATAGATTCATCATATTTATGATAGTAATCTTCTATTATTTTATCTTTACTATCCATTAATTTACCATCTAACATCATCATAATAAATTCTGATGTTAGTTTAACTTCTTTCATTCGTGCAATATCATCATCTGTAAAGACTTTCCATTCTTTCCAATACCAGAAACATTCTAATGCAAGTTTATAAGCAAGGGTTTTAAATTCTCCAAAATATTGAGAGTTTCTTATTTCCTGTTTATTTAATTCATAATGGGTTGAATTCATTCTATGAAATATATCAATTACTTCTCTATCATCCATTCTTGGAGGAAAAACATGAACACTGAACTCATAATCTAAAATATCTCGCTTAATTTCATCATCGAGTTCTTGAAATGTTTTTTTTGCTATTTCTTTATTGTGATTTTTTTGTACAGTAAAATAATCTTTTTGGTAATCATAGTTTGGTAAAGACTGAGGTGCAACAAAACTCAAAACAGTTCTTAATCTTTGTTGTCCATCAACTACTTCACGCTTTGGTCGTAACGTGTCAAGATCAATAGGAAGATCCCTTAAAAAAATAATAGGAATAGGTAAACCTCTAACGATTGTATCAATTAGATAAGATTTTGTTCCTGGTTTCCAAACTTCCCTACGTTGAAATTTAGGAGATAAAATCAATGCTTTATCTTTTTGCCAAGAGACAAAATCAGCTACTTTAAAAAAGCTTTTTTTATATTCAATTGTTCCCATGATTCTCTTGTTTGTAAGATGAAAAAAGTAAGGTGGGCAATACCCACCCTACGAGTTAATTATTTAGCAGGGGTTAAGGTCTTTTCCTCAACCATAACGGGGTTAGGGTTAGTTTCCGGGCTGTTTGCCTCGGATGGGGGAACCACTTGCCAGAATTTGCTCACATATTCTCCCCAGTTATTGAGGATATGTTCTGCTTTTTTACTGCCAGTGCGTTCAAAATGGGACTCAATTAATTCTCTTAATTGTGCTTCTCCTGCTTCCGTACATATATGTTGAATCTCAACAATTTCGGGGTTAACTTTTTCGGGGAAACTGTAATCTTCATCCAAGAAATAACCGATCCCTCCGGTCATTCCTGCCCCCACATTGCGGCCAACAGAACCGAGGACAACGATCACACCACCGGTCATGTATTCACAACAGTGATCCCCTGCACCTTCAATAACCGCTTTACCCATAGAGTTACGCACCCCAAACCGTTCACCAGCGCGGCCATTGGCGTATAAAACACCGCCAGTTGACCCGTAAAGGCAGGTATTACCGACGATAACGTTATCTGCTGCCTCAAAGATGGAATTTTTGGGGGGAACGATGACAACCTCTCCTCCGTGCATTCCTTTGCACACATAGTCGTTTGCTTCCCCTTCTAGGTGCATGATCATACCAGGAAGGTTAAAAGCGGCAAAGCTTTGACCAGCAGCACCGGTAAAGTTAAAGGTTAACTCCCCAGAAAAGCCTGTATTGCCGTATTTTTTCGCTAATACTCCAGAAATACGCGCCCCAACTGTGCGATCGGTGTTGACAATTTTTACATTTTTGGCGATGGTTCCGTGAGTATTGATGGCAGAAACGATCGCAGCGTCGGCCAATAACTGATCGTCCAATACGGGACCATTACTGTGGACATCTTGGTGGTTTAACCAACTGCGATCGCTTTTCACGTCGGGAAGGTTCAGCAGACAGTCTAGGTTAAGGGAGCTAGTTTTAGCTAAACTGACATCTGAGCGCATTTTCAGTAAGTCTGCCCGTCCAATAACCTCGTTTAAGGAACGATAACCTAATTTTGCCAAAATTGATCTTACTTCTTCGGCAATGAAATAGAAGAAGTTAACCACATTTTCAGGAATACCGGTGAACCGTTCGCGCAACCTTTCCATTTGAGTTGCTACCCCAACGGGACATTGGTTGGTATGACATATACGCGCCATAATACAACCTTCGGCGATCATAGCTATGGAACCGAAACCGTATTGTTCCGCACCCATCAAAGCTGCCATGATTACGTCCCAACCGGTTTTTAAACCACCGTCAGCCCGCAAAAGAACCCGATCCCGTAGTTTATTCTCCATTAACATCCGATGTACTTCTGTTACCCCTAGTTCCCAAGGACAACCGGCGTGTTTAATGGAACTCAGAGGTGATGCACCTGTCCCACCGTCGTGACCAGAAATTTGAATGATGTCTGCGTTAGCTTTGGCCACACCGGCAGCGATGGTTCCGATACCGATCTCGGCCACTAATTTAACCGATACTTTAGCAGTAGGGTTAATTTGATGTAAGTCAAAGATTAACTGCGCTAAGTCTTCGATGGAGTAGATGTCGTGGTGAGGAGGGGGAGAAATGAGGGTAACACCGGCTTTAGAACGGCGTAACATGGCGATATAGGAACTGACTTTTTTACCTGGTAACTGTCCTCCTTCCCCTGGTTTTGCACCTTGGGCCATTTTAATTTCTAACTGTTTACCGTTCATCAGGTATTCAGGAGTTACCCCAAACCGTCCGGAGGCGATCTGTTTGATGGCAGAACTAACGCTGTCGCCGTTTTGTAGACCGTTCAAATGGGGGAATGTCGGGGAATGTCCTTCTGTGTCCACATCAGATAGGGGAATAAAACGGGTGGGATCTTCTCCTCCTTCCCCTGAGTTAGACTTACCTCCTAAACGGTTCATGGCGATCGCTAATGTCTCGTGTGCTTCTCTAGATAATGCACCCAAGGACATACCACCGGTACAGAAGCGTTTAACGATATCTTCTACGGGTTCCACCTCTTGAATGGGAATGGAAGGGCGATCGGGGTTAAACTCTAATAGATCCCGTAAGGCGGTCACAGGACGTTCTTCGAGGTATTTTTTATAGTGTTCGTAGTGATCATAAGCCTCTTTATTAGCCCCATTTTGCCCAATTTTATAAGCTTTAACCGCTTTATGGAGATGCCTTGACATTTGTGGGGTGTTCATGTGGTATTCTCCTTTGGAACGGGAGTTAATGAAGCCGTAGTTTTTCAGTCTCTTCTCTGTTAGATTAGGGAAGGCTTGACTATGAACTGTAATAACTTCTTGAGCAAGTTCGGCGATATTTAAACCACCCACACGACTGGTTGTCCCTTTAAAGGCCATATCTACCAACTCCATCCCCAGGCCGATCGCTTCAAATATTTGGGCCCCATGATAGGAAGCAAGGAGAGATATTCCCATTTTCGAGAGAATTTTTAGTAACCCTGCTTCTACTGCGTGACGATAGTTATCTAATGCTTCTGAGATGGTGATGTCTTCTAGTTTATTTGATTGACGGATGGTTTCTAGGGTGAGGTAAGGACACACCGCAGAGGCCCCATAACCTACTAAACAGGCGAAATGATGGGTACTCCAACACTGGGCCGTATCTACCACTAAGGAGGTTTCTAACCGTAACCCTTGTTTAATTAGATGATGGTGTACGGTTCCCACTGCTAATAGGGGAGGAATATAACTGCTGGTTTCGTTGATATTTCCCTGTAGGGGCGAACGGCCGTTCGTCCCTATGCGATCGCTTAAAATGAGTATTTTGGCACCTTTTTCTACTGCTTCGGTTGCTTCTTGGCAGAGTTTTTCTAAGGCAACTTTTAATCCTTCTGGGCCTGATGTAATCTCGAATAGTGTGGATAACTCAGTGGTATTAAAGTCAGCATCTTTGATCCGTTGTAGTTCCGTTTCGTTGAGAACAGGACTATCTATTTTGATTAGTTTAGCGTCTTCTGCTTGGGGATGGAGTAAGTTACCTTTTGATCCTAATAACATCTCCAAAGACATGACTAAACTTTCCCGTAGAGGATCAATAGGAGGGTTCGTAACTTGAGCAAACCGTTGTTTAAAGTAGTCGTAAAGTAGATGAGGTTTATCTGATAACACAGCTAAGGGAATATCATCCCCCATACAGAAAGTTGGTTCTTTTCCTTGGATGGCCATGGGAACCACAATCATGTCTACGTCTTCTGCGGTGTAACCAAAAGCTGTTTGTTGTTGTAGAAGTTGCTTTGCGTCGTTTAAAAGAAGGGTATGGGAAAAGGTTTGATGGGTTAGTTGTTGACGATGGGTTTGCAACCATTCCCCGTAAGGATGTTTTTTAGCGATACGTTGTTTAATCTGCCAATTTTTTAACACTTCTTGGCTGGTTAAATCAACTGCAATGGTTTGTCCTGGCCCTAGTTTACCTTTTTCGACAATATCTGCTGCAGGAAGGTCTACCACACCTGCTTCTGATCCTACTACCACGTAATCATCTTTGGTAATACAATACCGTGCTGGCCGTAACCCGTTCCGATCTAAACAAGCACCTACCATTTTACCATCGCTAAATGCTAGTAAAGCTGGACCGTCCCAAGGTTCTTGGAAACCGCTATAGTAGTCATAAAAGTCGGTAATTTCGGGGTAATCTCGAAGATTAGGTTGATTTTTGTATGCTTCTGGTACTAAAATCATGGCCGCTTCTAAGGGACTACGACCGGTTCTGACTAATAATTCTAAGGTACTGTCTAAGTTATAGGAGTCACTGTTGGCCGTGTTAACGACGGGGGTTAATGCTTCGAGTTCTTCTGGTTTCCACCCCGGTGCGTTTAACTTAACTTCCCTGGTGGTCATGGAGTTAATATTACCGATAAGGGTGTTAATTTCCCCATTATGACCCAATAAGCGCATAGGTTGAGCTAAAGGCCATTTGGGCATCGTATTGGTGCTAAAACGGCGATGATAGACGGCAAAGCGACTAATATAGTTAGGATTGGTTAAATCTTGATAAAATTCCCCTAATACTTCGCTGCGTACCATCCCTTTATAAACAATGGTACGACAACTAAAGGAGCAAATATAAAAATCATCTGCTAACCGTTTGCCGATCTGCGATCGCACGATATATAAGACTCGATCTAACTCATCTCCGAATAACCCATCAGGAGATGTCACCATTATTTGTTCGATATGGGGTTGATTTCCTTTTGCTTGAACCCCCAATACATCAGGGTTAACAGGAACTTCACGCCATCCTAAAACGGTTAATTTGGCAGCTTTAACTACGGTTTCAACGTGCGATCGCTCTTCTTCTCGCTGACTGCTATCTTGAGGCAAGAATACCATACCTACCCCTAATTGTTCCACAGGCGGCATAGTTAAACCTTTTTCTGCAAACCAGGAGGATAGTAATTCACGGGGAATGGCTGTCATTACCCCTGATCCATCTCCTGAGTCGTTATCAGCACTACAACCTCCCCTATGCTCCATACAGCTTAATGCAGTTAGGGTTTGTTGGATTAGTTTATGACTACCTTTTCCTTTTACATCTGCTATAAATCCTACTCCGCAAGCGTCTCTTTCTTCAACGAGGGAGGGTATTCCCATATAGGTTGCGTTGGGTTGGTTAAGGGTATTTTGGTTCATTTTCATTATGGTGCGCTCATCCATACAAGTCAAAGTTTAAGGTTAACTAAGTTGCTTAAGCGAGTTAGTTATTATGCAACTAAACCGCAGCTTAAGTATTGGTCAAGGAAGGATCGATCGGTCAAGGGTTCTCTATTTAAGCTGTGTCTCTGGGGGGACAAGTATCGAACTGTTGCTTGGATCAAGGGGCCTTATACTTCATATCCTATCTAACCTCAAAGGTTTTGATCTATAGATGTTTATTAAGACAGAATATAATACAGATTCTTGATTTTAATGGATTTCTTGGTATGTTCTTATATTTGCACTAATTTTTTTAAGGTTTGCTTAATGTTTAAGATTGGAGGAGAGAATAAGATTAATATTATTCTAGATAAGATAATTGTTAGATTAGTTGTTAATTATCAATTATGTCAACTCAGACAAAATCCAGTATCGAAACTTTAAAGAAAACAATAGATGACATTAGCGAAAAAGCACAAGAGAGGGGGTTAACTCCAGAAATACTAGAATAAATTTTAGCAGAAGAACAATAGTTATCAATTATGAATAATTTGTATTTAAACCCTATTCATCCTGGAGAAATTTTATTAGAAGAATTTCTTAAGCCAATGTCAATTAATTCATCAAAATTAGCTGAAAATATTAATGTTTCTGTGAATACTATTAACCAGATAATTGAAGGAAAACAATCTATCGATGCAGAGATTGGTTTGCGGTTATCTAAATACTTTGGATTATCAGAAAGGTTTTGGTTAAACTTACAAGTAAAATACGATATTGAAATAACTAAAGATAGATTAAAAAATTGCTTAGATACGGAAGTTAAATCAATCTAAATATAAGAATTTAATATCATTAAACTCGATCTATTAAGTCTTCATAAGCAAAACAGTATTATTAACAACTGATATCATTTAATTAATTTTTTGGGAATCTTGTCATTAAATATTGGGACTTTAGCTTATTTCAAGCCCAAATATAGCCGAAACTAGCTTTATACC
>NZ_JARVCN010000479.1:0-2052 GCF_038442745.1 Crocosphaera sp. Alani8 | reverse complement strand
TTAGTCCAAGGGATTACCCCCCCTATGGGAAAAGCTTTCTCGGAAATCACCTAACCCCTATAAGGGACTAGCGGCCTTTAAAGAGGAAGATGCAGCCCGTTACTTTGGACGAGAAGAACAAATAAAGCGACTTTGGCAAAGATTTGAATCTCTGGTTGCTCAGTCGGGTCAAGACAAAGGAGTTCCTCGCTTGCTGCCAATTTTAGGACCATCAGGCTGTGGGAAATCCTCTCTAGCTAGGGCTGGTTTGATTCCTGAATTAGCCAAACAGCCCTTACCAGGGAAAGAACAAATTCGGGTGGCAGTTCTGGTACCAGGAACCCATCCCGTAGAAGCGTTAGGAAGGGTATTAGCCAAAGTGGCCACCCAAGACCCAATGCCAGTGAAGAAAACACGGGAATTTGCCACAGAGCTAAAATTAAAAAATGAACAGGGGAACTATGATGGACTGCGAAGAATTGTTGATTTAATGCCCCAGATTCAAGATTCCCCCATGGTGGTGCTAGTAGACCAGTTTGAGGAAGTGTACTCCCTTTGTAAAGATATTGAGGAAAGTCAAGCTTTTATCGATAATTTACTCTATGCTGCCAATGACCCTACAGGGAATCTTTCCGTTATCATTACCCTACGCAGCGATTTTTTAAACCCAACTCAACGTCACAAAGAACTTAGTCAAGTGATTGGTTCAGATGTAAGTGTCATTGTGCCTCCTATGACAGAAGGACAACTAAGACGGGCTATTGCTGAACCAGCGAAACAAGCAGGATATCCCTTAGATGAGGCAACAATCAATCTGCTCGTCAAAGATACAGAAGGGAGAGAAGGAGCATTGCCCCTATTACAATTTGCTCTAACACGCATTTGGGAGGGATTAAAAGTCGGCAAAGACCCTGCTGTAACCTATCGTGAAATGGGAGGTGTAGGGGGAGCTTTAGCCGGAAAAGCTCAGGAGATTTATGATCAGCTTGATAGTCGTCAAAAGGAAATTGCTCGACGGGTTTTTGTGGGGTTAGTGCAGTTGGGAGAAGGAACCAATGATACTCGACGGCGGACGGCGGTAGAAGAACTGAAGACCAGTCGAGATACCCCTGAAACGGTTAGGGCAGTTATAGATCGCTTTGCCTCACCAGAAACAAGATTAGTGACGCTGTTGAGCCAAGATAATCAGGAAATAGTGGAAGTGACCCATGAAGCCTTGTTTAGTCATTGGGAATTATTAAATGACTGGCTTGATAACAGTCGGGATGATATTCGTTTTCAGCGACGGCTAGAAGAGGCAGCCAAGTCTTGGGATAGGTCAGGACGACCAGAAGGAAGACTTTGGCGGAGTCCAGATTTAGACCTGCTCAAACAGTATTATCGGCAGTATAGCCAGGAGATGACAGAGCGACAAATCCGTTTCTATCAGATATCTATTCGCTCAGAGCAACGCAGGAAGTTCTTGAACGTAGTGGGAATTGGGATTTTAGTGGGACTTACAGGGTTAACCTCCTTACTAGCCATTAATTTCCGACGTGCGGAGCAAGAAGCCTTAGCTCGCCAATTAGCATTGAAATCTGAGTGGCTTGGAAGTCAACGAGCAGATTTGTACACCACTAGCGCATTGTTAGCCGTTAAAGCATCAAAAGCATTTACTAAAGACAAAAATCCCCTAGAAGTGGATCAGGCATTACGCAATGGACTTAGATTACTAGCTAACTTAAAACAGCAATTTGAACACGAGGAGATACTTTTGTCTGTGGTGTTTAGCCCGGATGGGGAGAAGGTGGCCACCGCCAGTTTGGACAATACAGCGAGGGTTTGGCAGGTAGGAATAGGGGAAGAACTAGCCCGCCTCCATCACGAGGATACAGTTTGGTCCGTGGTATTTAGCCCGGATGGGGAGAAGGTGGCCACCGCCAGTTTGGACAATACAGCGAGGGTTTGGCAGGTAGGAATAGGGGAAGAACTAGCCCGCCTCCATCACGAGGATACAGTTTGGTCCGTGGTATTTAGCCCGGATGGGGAGAAGGTGGCCACCGCCAGTGGGGACGGTACAGCGAGGGTTTGGCA
>NZ_JARVCN010000478.1:0-19064 GCF_038442745.1 Crocosphaera sp. Alani8 | reverse complement strand
GTTGGGAAGCCCACGCTATACTGCTCTTAGCAGTTAGCGTGGGAGGATGTCACGTCGGGGTTACGATCAAATATAATTCGATTGTCCCCATTTTTGTCTTCTCCTGAGAATGTTCCTGTTACGACTCCTCCTCCTGCCCATCCTGAGTGAGAAAAGCTAAAACTTAAAGCGTTTGCAGGTCGATTTCCCATGAGGATGGTCATAGCTAATCCTACGGTCCCAAAAATAGACAAGGACTGTATGAGTTTTTTCATAATTCTCAAAACTTCCTAATAATTACTGTCAGCAATCGTTCCTATTTTTAGTTTATTTAATTTCTATTTTTTAAAAAATTAAATTTTTCTGGCTTCTCTCTTCTATTGAACGTTAAAATTATATTTTTTTTTGAAAAGAATGACAGTCTGATAAACAAAAAGCAAGGCTCCTATTCACTGAATAGGAGCCATAGTATTAAGTCTATTTTGGTTGCTAACGACTTGGGTGATGACTAACGGTCTTGCGATTACCTCGGTTG
This sequence comes from Crocosphaera sp. Alani8, assembly GCF_038442745.1. Taxonomy (NCBI): domain Bacteria; kingdom Bacillati; phylum Cyanobacteriota; class Cyanophyceae; order Chroococcales; family Aphanothecaceae; genus Crocosphaera; species Crocosphaera sp. Alani8. The sequence goes on along the minus strand of NZ_JARVCN010000478.1, from coordinate 18,550 downwards.
GGATGATTATTGTGCTTGGAGTTGTATTTTCCTTTGCGCTTGATAATTGGTTTAGGAACATTAGAATCGGGTACGTCCCAATCTACTTTCATCCACTCGGGACAGTCTTGGTCGTAAATCATCTGTAGAGCTGCTGCTGCGATCGCTTGGGGGTCATACTCGGCACTCAATTCCCGTACCAGAGGTAAAAATGAGGCCATTCGTTCTCCTGCCAGGGAATCTTTGATTTGATTTTGCAGTTTTTCTAAGCGTTTTGCTTCTACTTGAGAACGACTGGGAATTTTGCAAGTTTCAAGTTTTTGCCGCAGTTTACGCTCAATTTGCCTTACCATACGGCGATCTACTGGTTCTATTAGGGAAATGGCGGTGCCTGTTTTACCGGCCCGGCCTGTACGACCAATACGGTGAATGTAGGTTTCGCTGTTGTCGGGTAGGTCGTAATTGATGACATGGCTGAGGTTTTCTACGTCCAAACCTCGAGCTGCAATATCGGTTGCTACTACTAATTTGATTTTCCCATCCCGAAAGCGATAGACTAATCTTTCTCGTTGGGACTGAGAGAGGTTCCCATGATATTCATCTACACTATGACCAATCTCCTGCAGTTTGGCAGTCAATTCTGAGGCTGTTTGTTTGGTGCGAACGAAGATAATGGCTGACTCAGGATCTTCCATTTCTAGGATTGGCTGTATTGCTTTACGTTTCGACCATCCCCGAGGAACCATATAAAGGTGCTGATCGATTCGTGTTGGGGCTGCTTGGGTACGTTCTACGGATACTGTTACAGGAGACTTAAGAAACTGATTAACTAAGTCCCGTATTTCTCTGGGCATAGTTGCAGAAAAACAAGCAGTGTTACGACCTTCAGGGGTTTTTCTTAAAATTGTTTTGACATCATCGATGAATCCCATGCTCAACATCTCGTCTGCTTCATCGAGAACAGCCCAATTTAATGAGTCAAGGATTAATTTTTTCCGTTCTAATAGGTCAATAACTCGTCCTGGAGTTCCAACAACAATTTGCACTCCTCTTTCCAAACTACGGATTTGTCTTTCAATGGATTGACCACCGTAAACTGTTAGTATATAAAGCCGACGTTCTGTTGAAAAATCTTTTAATGCCTCGGCAACCTGCTGAGCAAGTTCACGGGTTGGAGTCAATATCAATGCTTGAACATTGGGATTCTTAGTATCGATTTGTTCAAGTATAGGTAAGGAATACGCAGCAGTTTTTCCTGTTCCTGTTTGGGACTGTCCTAAAATATCATGACCGTCTAATATCAGGGGAATTGCTTTTTCTTGAATCTCGGTGGGGTTTTCAAATCCGAGGCTTTCTAGCTTATTAACTCGGGTTTCGGATAATCCTAAGTTCTCAAAGGAAATGGTCATAAGGTCGATTTTCTGGGTAGGTTGACTATAGATTAAGCTTTAGAATGGATTGCAGCTAATTTTTTTATAGTGGTTCTTAAAACTGCTTATTATTGTTACTTATGTTACCATAAGTTTCTGTTAGTTTCCACTACAGGTGTACGGAATTTAATGTTCTGGTTTATGTAACTTCTCCATAGAGATCGTAAATATCAGCATCAGTAATTTTCACAGGAATGATCTGGTTTAATTGGCTTTCTCCTCGGACATAAACTACTCCATCTACTTCAGGGGAAAAGCGTATAGAACGTCCAATGTATTCTTGGTTTTTAGGATTTTCTTGTTCGATTAATACCTCGACTGTTTTTCCAACACAATTTTGATTTTTCTGAGCAGAAATAGGCTGTTGAATTTCCATTAAATAGTTACGTCTTTCTTGAGCAATTTCTGTTGGTATTTGATCAGACATTTGATAAGCAGTGGTTTCCTCTTCAGGAGAAAAGGTAAAAACTCCTACATGGTCGAATTGATGTCGCTGAACAAAATTTATTAAATGCTCAAAATGTTCGTCTGTTTCTCCAGGAAATCCTACGATAAAAGTGGTTCGCAAAGTGCCATTGGGAATTGACTTTTTGAGTTTTTCAATGATGTTGTCGTTTACCTGTCCCTGCCAGGGACGATTCATGGCTTTTAAAATAGCTGGATGGGAATGTTGCAGGGGTAGATCCAAATAGGGTAGTATGTTGGGGGTTTCTTGGATAGCAGAGATTACTTCCTCGGTTAATCCTGTGGGATAGGCGTAATGAATGCGAATCCAAGGCACATCTACTTTCCCTAATTCCCTCAGCAGTTCTGCTAGTTTCGGTTTCCCGTAAAGATCTAAGCCATAGTTTGTGGTGATTTGAGAGATGAGAATAATCTCTTTTACCCCTTGTTCGGCTAACTGTTGGGCTTCGGTTACGATAGACTCTATAGAACGAGATCGCTGGTTGCCCCTTAGATGGGGGATAATGCAAAAAGCACAACGGTAATCACACCCTTCTGCTACCCGAAGGTAGGCAATAGCTTCGTTGGTAGTGCGATAACGGGGTGTTGTTTCATCGGCAACGTAAGTAGGGTTCTGAGAAACTTCTGTAACCCTTTCCCCTGTTTCAACCCGTTCAATAACTTCTACGATTTTTTGATAGTCTCCTGTTCCTACTAAGGCGACTGCTTCGGGTAACTCCTCTAATAACTCCTCCTGGAAGTGTTGCGCCATGCAACCGGAGATGATGATTTTTTTATTAGCTTCGGCTAATTCGACTAATGTGCGTACTGACTCCTGCCTGGCTTCTTGGATAAAGCTACAGGTGTTCACAATAACGTAGTCGGCTAACTCTTCATTAGCGTCGATGGAGTATCCTCCCTTTGCTAGTAAGCCTAGCATATGTTCTGAATCTATACGGTTTTTCTCACAACCGAGGTGAGATATAGCAATAGTTGGCTTGTTGCCCATGTATTATCTGGTTTTACCCCTTGTCTTCCACTAGGGCGCAAAACCAAGCAAATCCTTGAGTATAGCTTTTTAGCTAAAAAAGTGTTTGGGATACTTGTTTGCCCCTGTTGTACTCTTAACTTATCTTAACAGATTTTTTTGGCTAGGGGAAGTATCCAACCTAAAATCTTTATTTTGAGCAGGTCGCATTATGGGATTTTGTCAGACATTTTCACACACTCAGGTCTACTATTTCCCTATAAGTTAAAGGCGGCACCCAGATTCGAACTGGGGATAAGGATTTTGCAGACCCCTGCCTTACCACTTGGCTATGCCGCCGCTCGTACATCCTTAAAAGTATAACAAATATGACTTGACCATAACAAGAGGTAAACTGAGACAAAACCTAAATTTTTCTGAAGAAACGTAACAGTAATTCTATGAATCAAACTGAGTTGTGCAGTAGAAAAAACTGACATAAGCACTCTTACTATCAATCAAAAGGGGAGTATAGACTAAGGATGGAGGTGAGGCGTGTAAATAATAAAAACCTTTCGTTCAATACTTTGCGCCTAAAACATCCTATGAATAAAACTTACAAACTGCTAGTCGGGACGATGATATTGTTGGGATTTAATGGTGTCTTATTGGCTCAGGGGGCCAATGCCGCTAACCCGTTTACACAATTTTACAACAATAATTGTGTCCCCGAGGCTAAAAAGATAGGTTTAACTGAAACAGAAGCAAATCAGATTTGTAACTGTACTGTCAATACCTTAAAACAAAAATACTCTACTGAAGCGTTTGCAACCCTTTACACTCAGTATAAGAATGGGGATAATGCAGCCAGAAGAACCCTAACCCGTTACGGGGAAAATTGCTCTCAGGGGGTACTGGAGGAAATTCTTTGGGAAAATTAAAGCCTAAAGAAATTACGTCATTGATCCAATAAGCTGAAGACTTTTTTAAGATTAGTTTTCAGCTAATCTTGGTATAACCGTAGAAAAGGTGTGAGTAAGACAACTGTTTATGAACCCATCTTGGCGAGAACATCTGAATATATCCCGTGTGGCCATAAAATACGCAAAACTGACTGTATTTGTCGCCATCGTAGTGGCAGTAGCAGGAATGTTTGCTTTCAGTTCCCTTAAGTACGCCTTATTTCCTGAAATTCCTTTTCCAGTGGTAATTGTGCAGGGAACTGCCCCTTTGGAAACCACTATCGACACTGAAGAAAAGTTAACTAACCCTTTAGAAACCTCGTTACGATCGCTAGAAAATGCGGAACTGTTTTCCTCCACCTATGCCGGGCAGAGTATTATTAATGTAGCTTTTGCTGCGGGTTTGGATTTGGATGAAGCCACCGAAACCGTCAAAAATGCTCTCGAAAAAGCTACTTTACCCCCTGCTGCTTCCATAGAGGTTACCCCACTCAACCTGAATGAGTCTGTGGCAGTGACCTATGCTATTTCCAGCGATACTCAACCAGTAGACATTTTAGCATCTATTACCCAAGAAAAAATTATCCCTGCTCTCGAGACAGTTCCTGGAGTGAGACGGGTTGATTTATTAGGAGATAGTTCTTTGAGAGATGGAGAAAATGATAATAGTTTACCCACTAATCCGCCAACTCTAACTCGTTTGAATCAAGAGGATGTTTTAGCGATTCAAGTTATTAAAAAAGCTGACGGCAATACATTAGATGTGGTGGCATCAGTAGAAGAACAAATAACAAAATTGAGAGAAGAATTACCAGATATTAGGTTAGTGATTGCAGAAACCCAAGCTAACTATATTAAAGAGGCAAGTAAGTCCACAATAGAAGCGTTAATAGGGGCAATTTTTCTGGCAGTTTTAGTTATTTTTCCTTTTTTAAGAAACATTCAGGCTACTTTAATCACTGCTTTAGCTATTCCTATGTCTTTGTTAGGAACTTTTATTGTTATGGCAGTTGCAGGGTTTAATTTAGAAACCATTACATTATTGGGTTTAGCATTAGTAATCGGCATTATTGTTGATGATGCTATTGTGGATGTGGAGAATATTTCTCGTCATATCGATGAAGGAATGAGTCCAAAAGAAGCGGCTATTAAAGGGACAGATGAATTAGGTTTAACAGTGACTGCTTCTACCCTCAGTTTAGCAGCAGTGTTTCTTCCTATTGCATTTATCGGGGGTAACTTAGGACAATTTTTTAAACCTTTTGGTATGACGGTAGCAGCGGCGGTTTTAATTTCTTTATTAGTAGCGCGAACATTGTCCCCTGTTTTAGCTATGTATTGGATTAAACCGAGAAGAAGAAATACGGAAAATAAACAGAAAGTTTTTATACTCACTCCCATTTATAAAAAGATTTTAAATTGGTCTTTATATCATCGAAAAGCAGTTATTGGAATTGCTTTGGTAAGTTTTATTGTAGGATTGGGTTTAATTCCCTTTATCCCTCAAGGGTTTGTTCCTAAACTAGATAGGGGGGAATTTAATGTTATTTATACTTTACCTAATCCTAAGGTTCCTAGTCGGTTAAAAGTTCCTCAAGAAAGTACCGAACCTTCTTTATTTCAAGGGTTAATGGACTCCCCCGAACGGTTTTTATTAAGTAGAAATTCTCGGGTTGGCAGCAAGCTAGAAGGGCTGATTTTAGAAGATGTTAACGTTAAATCAGCTTATACAATTGCAGGTTATCAAGGTAATCCCCTTAAGGGTAGAATATATGTTCAACTCAAGGATGATCGCAGTTTAACCACTAGCCAAATTCAAGAGCAAGTCAGAGAAAAATTACCAAAACTAAAGGGGGGAAGTGTCAGTGTAGAAGATATTTTATTTATTGAAACTGGCGATGATAGTCCCTTTAAAATTGCTTTATTGAGCAACAACATAGAGAGTTTAAGAGAAGCAGCCAATGGGTTAAAAAATCGCTTAGAAAATATATCGGGACTGGTGGATATTAAATTATCATCCAACACAGAAAACTCGTCTATTGAGCATTTCCAACAACGAAGAGTTATTTATATAACAGCGAATTTATCCGCAGGAATTGGGTTAGGAGATGTTACTAAGAAAGTAATAGAAATTGCAGAAGAGATATTACCTAATGACGTTACTTTCGATATTCAAGGTGCATCAGCGCAAGTACAGAGTATTTTTAAAGAATTCGCCATTGCCTTATTTTTTGCCATCCTTTGTATGATGGTTATTTTGTATGTAACCTTTGGTCGCTTTTTAGAGTCTATTGTGGTACTTTTATCCTTACCTTTGTCCATCGTAGGGGCGATGTTTGCCTTGTTAATTACTCAAAGTGATTTTGGGATGATATCTTTAATTGGGTTGATCTTTCTGTTGGGATTACTGGACAAAAATGCAATTTTATTAATGGATTATACCAACCAATTGAGACAACAGGGAATGAGTCGCCACAATGCTATACTAAAGACAGGAGAAATTAGGCTACGCCCGATTATTATGACCACTGCATCAACTATATTGGGAATGCTTCCCATAGCAGTTGGTTTAGGTGCAGGTGCGGAGTTGAGACAACCGATGGCTGTTGCTATCATTGGTGGTTTGATAACATCTTCTGTGTTGAGTTTAATTGTGGTTCCTGTGCTTTATACATTGTTGGAAGATGGTTGGGCGAAATTTTCCTTTCGGAGAATGAAACGAGTTGACAATTAGTAAAAATTTGAATCATTTCAAAAAAGTATGTTCTCAAGAAAAGGTAAAATTAATGTGATCTAGTTTTGGATTTTTTTACAATCAATAATTAGAAATTATCAAATTACTAAATAAATTAAACCAGAAATTTAAGTTAATTCTTGAGGGTTGTTATACTTATGAAAACAGATAATAAAAAACGATGAGACAATGTGCGATCGCATTAGGAAGTAATTTAGGAGACTCATTAAACATTCTAGAGACAACAATAACCTTGTTATCTCAGCATCCTTCCATTGAATTAATATCCCATTCTTCCTGTTATCAAACCACTCCCATTGGACCACCTCAACCCGATTATTTGAATAGTTGTGCTACTTTAAAAACTAGTTTAACCCCTGAAAACCTATTACAAACTTTACTTGCTATAGAGCAGAAATTTGGGCGTGTTCGTCGGGAAAAATGGGGACCAAGAACCCTAGACTTAGACTTATTACTGTATGACGATTTAGTTTTGAATACTCCCAGTTTAGAAATACCTCATCCTCGGATGTTAGAAAGAGCGTTTGTATTATTTCCTCTAAACGAAATTGCCACAGGGTGGGTTCATCCCGTTAGCAAAAAAACGATCCAAGAACACCGTAACAGGTTAAACTGTGAAGGGGTTAAAAAATTAATTAACTGAGTTTATGTCAACAGAAAAAGAATCGCCAACTTATTTAGAACAAAATCTCTTTTATCGAGGCCGAAAATTCAATTTTGATGTTAATAAATTACGCTTACCCAATGGAGTAGAAGGAAACTGGGAGTGTATTCGTCATCCTGGGGGTGCTTTAGCAGTTCCTATTACAAAAGATGGTCAATTGGTATTAGTTAAACAGTATCGTTTTGCGGTGGAGAAAAGAATTTTTGAGTTTCCTGCCGGAACCTTAGAAGTTAATGAAGAAGCTTCTATTACCATTAAGAGAGAAATACAAGAAGAGACGGGTTACGAAGCAAAAAAATGGAACTATTTAGGAGAATTTCCCCTAGCTCCCGGTTATTCCGATGAATACATTTATGCTTTTTTAGCTCGGGAATTAGAAAAATTAGAGCAACCACCCCAACAAGATGATGACGAAGATATTGAAGTTGTATTAATGAGTTTTGAGGAATTTGAACAAGCTATTGTATCAGGTGAAATTATAGACGGTAAAACTATTGCTAGTTTTTTTATGGCTAAATTATTCCTGAAAAAAAATGAATAGTTTAGATAAAAAGTATTATTAAAATCCAGATTAATTCCAATACTTTGATAATGATATAGCGTTTCTAACACTCATGAGGTACACCCAATATTTAGGTTATAACTCCTGACTCCTGACTCCTGTGCGATAGCGCCGGAACGGAGTGAGGAACTCCTGACTCCTAAAACTAGAAAAATTTGTACCTCACAAGTATGGGAACTGCTATAAATTATTGTTTAGAGCCAAAAAGACCAAAATAAATCAAATCGGTGAATAAACGGGACAACTTCTTGTTCACAAAAAATAGGACGATTTTCACTAAACCAAAAGAAGAGAGAACCTTGAAGATTAAATACTTTTTCGTAACCCATTTTTTGCAATCGCTGAGCTAGAATTGCAGAACGATAACCTACGGAACAATAGGTAATAATTGTTGTAGATAAAGGAACTTCAACAAAAGGTTCGATTTTAGATACATCATGAGGAAGAAAATAAGCTCCTTTTAGATGACTAACAGCGTATTCTAAGGGAGTTCGAGCGTCTAACAGTAAAGGAGATTCTCTGTTTTTATCTTCAAGCAAAGTGACTAATTCTTCAGTGGAAATATGATTTACACAGGGAAATCTGAGTGTAATAATCCAGTTTAGTAAGTTCCATTTCAAAGAGTAAAAAAGTTTCATAATTAAGTAATTAGTTTTTGCTTAATTATCAAAAAATATGAAGAAATTAACGAATATCGGCATAGAATTGTTTGAGATAATCTGCGCTAACTCCTAAACCCCAAAGAATCCCTATCCAAAGATAAATAAGATTAGCTTTAAATGGTCCCCACTGAGCAACACGGCGATCAGAAGACTCCACCATGCGGTTAACTAAGTAGATGCGTCCATAATAAACTAACCTCAGACATAAATCAGCGTCTTCCATAATGGGAAGATTAGGATCAAAACCCCCGCATTTCCAGAAATTACTGCGACGACAAAACATAACTTGATCTCCGAATAACAATCTTAAACCTTTGAAAAAAAAGAGATAAGGATGAAATAATAAAGGAGCGTAATAAGTTTTCAGATAATTGTGTAGAGATGTTCCCCATCGGGTGGTTTTACAACCTTTCATTAAAGAAACGAAACCACCACCAGCTATGTACTGATTCTCTAAGGTTTTTTCGATCGCAGTTACTAAATCATTCGGCACTAAAGTATCAGCATGGACAAAGCATAAACAATCACCTTTCGCCAACTTAGCACCGTGATTCATTTGAACGGCACGACCCTTTGTGGGAGAATTGACCAGAGTTACATTGTAGTTATTAGCGATCGCAAGTGTGTCGTCTTCACTACCACCATCGACAACAATAATTTCCGTAGGAGAGGGTTCCAAGGAATTTAGAGAAGATAGAGTTTTTCCTAAGCACTTCTGTTCATTGAGAGTAGGAATAATAATCGAAAGACTAAGCATGAATTCCTGTTTTTATAGTGGTGAAAAAACTTAATTCCTAACTCCTAATACTGAAGTCAGGTTACTCATTTACGGATGCAAAGGTTAAAATTAGCTCTGTTCACTCAGATTAACGAGATGAATAATTTTATTGATTACCTCTTCTATGGTTAAACCATCGGTATTAAGTTCGATCGCATCGGTGGCTTTTTTCAGAGGAGCTATGGTTCGATGAGTGTCTCCATAATCTCTTTGTTGAATATCTTTTTCTAGTTGCTGAATATCTATATTATCTTCTCCTTGCGCTTGAAAATCCTTTAAGCGTCGTCTTGCTCGTTCTTGAACAGAGGCCGTCAAGAAAATTTTAACATCCGCAGATGGAAAAACATTAGTGCCAATATCCCGCCCTTCTGCTACGATTCCCCCTAATTTGCCTAATTCTTGTTGATAAGCTAGTAATTTACTGCGAACCGCAGCATAAGCGGAAATGGGGGATACTAGAGCAGTAACTTGAGGGGTACGAATGAATTGAGTAACGTTTTCCCCGTTGACGATGATCTGAGGAGGTTGCTCATTACTGGATGGGATGAATTCTAGGGTAGCTTGAGAGACTAATTCGGCGATCGCACTTTCATCTTCCACTGCTATTTCTGAGTTTAACACCAGCCAAGCCATACCTCGATACATAGCTCCCGTGTCTAAATAGGTTAAATTTAGGGTCTTAGCCACTTTACGGGTAACGGTGGACTTTCCAGCACCTGCAGGACCATCAATAGCAATGATGGGTTTTCTCTCTCTCAAGGTTATGTTGTCTATTAGTCGAGTCGATCCCACATAGGCTGCGATCGCTAATAACCCTGCCTCTTGGATAGTATCTAAAGGTTGTAAGGTTTGAGGATTAACGCACTCGATATATTGGACTCTGATAGAGGAATTAGGCTTTAATTGTTCTTGAACACCAGTAATTATGGCTTTTGTTTGCCTTTCTCCAGCAACAAAAGCCTGTTTAGCCCACTGCAACCCTCGATGGAGAGCGATGGCTTCTTTTTTTTGCTCTTCTGTTAGGTATTTATTTCGGGAGCTATAGGCCAGTCCGGAGGGTTCTCGAATAATGGGACACCCTTTGATCACCACTGGTAAATTCAAATCTTTAACTAGGTGGCGAATGATAGCCAGTTGTTGAGCGTCTTTTTCTCCAAAATAGGCGATGTCTGGGCTGACAATACTAAGCAGTTTAGTGACAATGGTGGACACTCCTTGAAAATGGCCGGGGCGAAACGGGCCACATAAAACCGAGAGCATCTCGGGAGGGGGAGCTACTTGGGTACTTCCTTCAGTAGTGCTACGGATACCCATTTCTTCTGGGGTTGGGGCAAATATGGCGGCCACCCCCAGATTTTCGCATAGTTGAGCGTCTGTTTCCAGTTGACGAGGATAGGTTGCTAAATCTTCCTGGGGGCCAAATTGGAGGGGGTTAACAAAAATGCTCACCACCACTGCATCAACCTCAGATACAGCACGACGAATAAGGCTAATATGACCTTGATGTAAGGCTCCCATAGTAGGGACCAACCCGATAGTTTGGTTGTCCCCTACAGAAGCTAAGTAAGTTCGTAACCCGGCCACTGTTGTAAACAGACGCATTGTTTTGCTGTTGATTAACGTCCCAAAATCTCTAACTGAACGGGAGCTACACCACTGTTAACTAAACCAATGACGTTGGCTGCTCCTTTTGATAAGTCTATCACCCGTCCGTGAATGTACGGACCGCGATCGTTGATGCGGACAATAACAGAACGACCATTTCTGAGGTTAGTTACCCGTACCTGGGTACCAAAGGGTAGGGACTTGTGGGCTGCTGTTAAACCGTTTTGGTTGTAACGCTCTCCATTGGCGGTTAAACGGCCATGAAATCCTGGTCCGTACCAAGAAGCCATCCCTTTACGGCGACTGGTGACAGGGCGAACAGTGGCCAACCCTGACTCGTTGCTGGGGGTTTGATAAGGGTTAACAATAGCGGTTAATGGAGGGGCATCTCCCATCATTCGACGTATACGATTGGTAGCTTGTAGAGCGTCTACGGCTTCGTTACGAGTGGTATCCGGTAAGATAACTCCTGTATCGAGTTTGATTAGTTCTTCGGAATTGAGTTTAATACTGTGGGTTTTGTCTTTATTTAAGGTAACAGTCAGGTTTTCTGCTTTAAAGGTATTATCGTTATGAAGTTCATTGAGTCGTTGAGCGAAAATCTGGGCGCGCTCGAGGGCTTCGCTGTTGATTTGAGTTGGTTCAACGTCGTCCCCTTGCTCTTTCAGGGCGGCTAAGTCTGCTTTTGAACCCAAAAAGGTCAATACGGGAATTTGACGGATTCTCAAGGTAACTGCTAATTGATAGTTCCATTGATGGAGATAGAGTGTGGCAATTTCTTCTGATGTTGTTTCGCCACTGGTATCTGTTGTAAGGGCTCCTAAACTGACTACATTTTGCATCTGAAAGTTGGAACTTTCCCTGTCCGCAAAAGTCTCAAGACCCAGGAATTCTCCTATTCTGTCCACTTTGTCTCTGGTGTTGGATGCTTCTGAACCCTGCAGAGAAATACCGATTAAAGTGGTAGTCCCAATAGTGGTCATTACAGCAGTTACTAATCCGGTTAAAAATTTTTTGTTCATAGATATTGTCTTTTGTAAGTTGTTCAACCCTGTGGAATTTTATTGATTCAATGGATTTTCCAACCCTGACTCCTCACAGAACTGTGCGTTACATTTCTTCAACCTTTACACGGTAGCACGAATTTTTGAGGGGAGGTTGTTTTCTTGATAATCATTCAGAATGGTTCTCATTGAATCTATTAATAACGGTTTACAGGAAAAAGGACATCGTTTACTATAGTAGGTTTACTTAAATCTTCTTACGAATAATCCCCATAGATATTATGGTTTAGCTAATGTCAGACAAAACTTTAACCCATAAACCTCTTAGATTATCAGATCTTGAACAGTGTAATGATGAAAATGAGACGAGGGAAAAACCTAAGTATTTATACGTAAGGAGTAGGGGGATATTTTAAATGTCCTTAGTTGTAAAAGTCTCGTAGTTCTGATGCTTTTTTACCATTTATATTAGATTTTCAAATATTATCTTGAAAAAATTTATAAAATTTGCTAGGGCAATTAGATTTGCTCTAGATTTCCGATACAATAAGCAGAAATAAAAAGCCCGTAGAAATTTGTACTATGCTAAAGATTATCGTCGGTGGCTATTGGGTTATTGCATTAATAGTTTTCTTGGTGTGGTTTAGGATATTTTGGAATGATGAGACAACTGCTAAAAATGACTTTTTCTCCTGGATGGTATTAATTATCGGTGCTAGTTTTTGGGTTGTTGCACTTCCCCTTGCTATCTTAGAATTAGCTATAAAATCTTCTTCAACTAAGGATTGAGAATTGAAAATCAATAATTGCCTTTTAGACATAAATGAAACTTGGAAAACACCCCATTCTGGTTATCATTGGGACGGTAGTATAAGGCGTTTTTTCGAGGGATGGTATTATCGGGTTACCTTACCTCAGTGGGATGAAAGTTTTGCTTTTATGTATTCTATTGATGATCCTATTGGGGGAAAATCCCATAGTGGAGGTGCCGTACAAATTTTAGGGGCAAATGAAGATTATTTATATCGAATTTTTCCTGATATTAAAACATTTTGGGCAAGCAATAAACACTTAGCTTTATGTCATTGGCAACAGCAAAAAATTGAGCAAGAAACTACAATCATTGAACCAAATATTTTTGAAAAAATAGTTAAAGAAGGCTATCAAGCAACAGCTACTTTAAATCAGGGTTATATTCAAGATCCTGTTACTAAAAATTATTGCCGTTGGTGTTATGATATCCAGCCAATTGATGGTTGGGGAAATCGTTTGCAACCTCAAGAAGCAACGGCTGGATGGCTATCTTTTTTGCCTATTTTTGATCCAGGATGGCAAGTTTTGATGGCTCATGGAAGGGCAAGCGGTTATATTGATTGGAATGGGAAAATATACGAATTTAAAAATGCTCCAGCTTACAGTGAAAAAAACTGGGGTCACTCTTTTCCTAGTAAATGGTTTTGGATTAATTGTAATAGTTCTAAACAAGAATCTGATTTATCTTTAACCGCTGCTGGTGGAATAAGACAAGTATTAAACTGGCAGGAATCTGTAGGGATTATCGGGTTACACTATCAGGGAAAATTTTATCAATTTACTAGAGAAAATAGTCAATTATCTTGGCATATTAAGCCCTGGGGAAGTTGGATTATGCAGGGAAAAAACACAAAATTTGTAGTTAAAATTGAAGGAAAAACTGAAGGGTTAGGGACTTACGTTAGGGTTCCCACAGCCGACGGATTGCAGTTTCTTTGTCGGGATACTGTACAAGGAGATTTGACTATAAAATTAGAAAATAATGAAGGCAAAACCCTCTTAAATGCTACTACTTGTTTAGCTGGTTTAGAAGTTGGAGGATCGCCGTGGGATGAGGATTGGATTTATGGAAAATAGTATAAATTGTCTCAGAAAGTTTTTAAAATATCCATGATAATTATATTATCCTGACTCGTTTTATGTGTATGAAAGTTGGTCTTATTAAAGAAGAAAAAAATCCCCCAGATTCTAGAGTTCCTTTAACTCCGAGTCAATGTCAATATTTAAGGCAAATAAACCCAGATTTAGAAATATTTATTCAATCCAGTCAGGAACGTTGTTTTTCTGATTTAGAGTACCAAGAAAAGGAAATTTCTGTAGTTAATGATATTAGTAGCTGTGATATTCTGCTGGGGGTTAAAGAAGTTCCTACAGATGTTTTAATTCCCCAAAAAACTTATTTATTTTTCTCCCATACACATAAAAAACAACCATACAATCGAAAACTTTTGCAAACAATTTTAGAGAAAAAAATACGGTTAATTGATTATGAATGTCTTTGTAATACCCAAGGAAAAAGAGTGATTGCCTTTGGTCATTGGGCTGGTGTTGTGGGGGCGCACAATGCTATCTTAGCCTGGGGAAAACGTCATCAAAGTTTTGCTTTAAAACCCATGCACAAATGTCATAATTTTGCTGAAGCTAAGACTTATTATAATAATTTACCTTTACCTAACTTTAAAATAGTAATTACTGGAGATGGACGGGTTAGTAATGGTGCTGCCACTGTGTTAGATTTAATGAAAATCAAACAAGTGTCACCGAAAGACTTTTTAAAACAAGAATTTTCCCATCCTGTTTATACAAAATTATCTGTGAATAATATGTATTCTAGAAAAGATAATAGGGTTTTTGATGAGTCTAATTATTATGAATGTCCTAAAAAATATAACTCTATTTTTACTCCTTATACTCAGGTAAGTGATATTATGATTAACGGTATTTACTGGGAGAAAGGAGTCCCGGCTTTTTTCAGTAAAGAAGATACAAAAAAAGATGACTTTAAAATCAAAGTAATTGCAGATATAACCTGCGATATTGCCCCAGATGCTTCAATACCTTGTACAATTAGACCATCTACTATTTCTGAGCCAATTTATGGCTATGATCCTTATTTAGAAGCAGAAACAAAGCCTTTTCAACCCCAAAGCATTGATATTATGGCAGTGGATAATTTACCAAATGAGTTACCTCGTGATGCTTCAGAAGACTTCGGAAAGCAGTTAATTAATCGGGTTTGGGATGAGTTGAAAAAGTCTGATAGTAAGATGATTTACGATGCCACTATTGCGATCGATGGAAAATTGAACAAACCTTATGAATACCTACAAGATTTTGTTGATTATAAATAATAAGTGAACTAAATAATTTAGAATAGAAAAAAGTGGAAGTTTTTAATTAATTACCATCTTCTTCCTTTTGAACTGGATATTGTTTCAAGACTTCTCGTAAATATTGTCCTGTGTAAGATGTGGGATGTTTAGCAACCTCTTCTGGAGTTCCATAGGTAACAATATTACCCCCTTGATCCCCTCCTTCTGGTCCCAAGTCAATAATCCAATCTGAACAACGAATTACATCTAAATTGTGTTCGATAACTAGAATAGAATTGCCCTTGTCCACCAATCTTTGCAGGACATTTAGTAAGTGATGAACGTCATAAAAAGATAATCCTGTGGTGGGTTCATCGATTAAATATAGGGTTTTTCCTGTTGCCCGACGGGACAATTCTGATGCTAGTTTAACCCGTTGGGCTTCTCCTCCTGATAAAGTGGGAGCAGACTGTCCCAATCTAACATAACCTAAGCCAACATCAACCAGGGTTTGTAATCGATTGACTGCCCTTGGTATATTTTCAAATACCCCTAAAGCTTCTTCTACTGTCATGTCTAAAACATCGGCAATGGAATAATTTTTGTATTTGACTTGTAGGGTTTCTCGATTGTATCTTGCACCCTTACAAACTTCACATTGAACATAGACATCAGGTAAAAAATTCATCTCGATTACATTAACCCCTTGTCCTCCACAATTTTCACATCTTCCTCCTTTAACATTGAAAGAAAAACGCCCTGGTTTGTAACCCCTTGCCTTTGCTTCTACTGTTTCAGAAAAAAGCTGTCTAATACTATCAAAAATTCCTGTATAAGTTGCAGGGTTTGATCTAGGAGTTCTCCCAATAGGAGACTGATCAATGACAATGACTTTATCAATAGAATCTAGTCCTTTAACCTCAGTCAATTGCTTTGGTAGAGGAACTTTTTTGGTTAGGTGATGTTGTAGGGAAGGATACAATAATTCATTAACCAGAGTAGATTTTCCTGACCCTGAAACCCCAGTAATAGCCACTAATTTTCCTAATGGGATTTCAGCGTCAATGTTTTTTAAATTATTGGCCTGGCAATTTTTTAAGCACAGCTTGTTACCATTTCCTAAGCGACGTTTACCTGGCGTTTTAATTACTTTTCGACCCGATAAATAGTCTGCTGTTAGGGATTGTTTAGATTCAAACAAGGTTTGCAAATCCCCTTCACAGACAATTTTTCCGCCGTGTATTCCTGCAAATGGGCCAATATCAACTAAGTAATCGGCATTCCTAATGGTTTCTTCGTCGTGTTCAACGACAATTAAAGTGTTACCTAAATCTCTAAGTTTTTTGAGTGTGTTTAGTAACCTTCCATTATCCCTTTGATGCAAGCCGATACTGGGTTCATCTAATACATATAATACCCCTGTTAACCCGGAGCCGATTTGGGTAGCCAGGCGAATTCTTTGCGCTTCTCCCCCTGATAAGGTTGCTGTACCTCGGTCTAAGGTTAGATAGTCTAAGCCAACATCAAGGAGAAATTGTAAGCGATTTCTAACTTCTTTTAAAGCTAATTCTCCAATTACTTTTTGTCGGGGTGTTAATTCTAAGTTATCTACTCTGTACAAACATTTATCAATAGAAACACTGGTCAATTCGTCAATAGTACATTCTCCCAAACGGACGGATAAAGCTTCCGGTTTGAGTCGTTTTCCGTGGCAAACTTCGCAGGTTTGATCAACGATATATTTCTCCATCTTTTGTTTAATGATTTCTGAGGTAGTTTCTTTATAACTACGATCTAACATGGCTAAAATGCCTTGAAAGTTTTTATAGTATCCTTTGCCACTATCGAAGCGAGAATCTTTTTCAAACCAGATAGGTTCATCGCTTCCATAGAGTAATAAGTCTTGTTGTTCTTTGGTTAAGTTATTCCAAGAAGTTTGGATTTCAAAGCCGTGGGTTTGTCCAATACTGTAGAGTAATGATAAATAGTAAGAATTATCTTTTTCTGACCAGGGAGCGATCGCAGCGTACAAAGGAGCGTTAGGATCAGGGATAACTAATTCAGGAGAAAATTGCCGCAAACTGCCTAATCCGTGACAATTAGGACAAGCACCATAAGGGGAATTGAAGGAGAATAAACGGGGTGATAATTCTTCCATAACCGCCCCATGTTCGGGACAAGCGAAGTTTTCAGAAAACATGATTTCTGACTGGCTTTTATTGTCTTCATCTCCTAAAATATCAATTACTGCTAATCCCTCAGCGTGGGTTAAACAAGTGCTTAGGGAGTCTGCTAATCTTTCTTCTATTCCTTCTTTTTTGATCAGGCGATCAACAACTATTTCGATGTCGTGATAGTGATTCTTTTTCAACTCAATATTATCGGAAAGTTCTCTGACTTGTCCATCAACTCTTACCCGTACAAATCCTTGGGATACTAAACTAGATAAAAGTTGTTTATGAGTACCTTTTTTACCTCGAACTACAGGTGCTAAAATTTGGAATTTTGTGCGATCCGGAAGTTCCATAACCCGATCGCACATTTGATCGATGGTTTGGGGTGCAATTAAGCGATCGCAGTGGGGACAATGGGGTTCACCAGCGCGACCAAATAATAAGCGTAAATAATCGTATATTTCCGTTACTGTTCCCACCGTGGAACGAGGGTTATGGGAGGTTGATTTTTGGTCGATAGAAATAGCGGGACTCAACCCTTCGATCGCATCAACATCGGGTTTGTCTAACTGTCCCAAAAACTGTCTCGCATAAGCACTTAGGGACTCCACATACCGTCGTTGTCCCTCAGCGAAGATGGTATCAAACGCTAAAGATGATTTTCCCGAACCGGACACCCCTGTAAAGACAATCAGGCGATCGCGCGGTAGTTCGAGATCGATATTTTTTAAATTATGTTGTCTCGCACCTCGGATACGTATGCTGTTTGATTCGTCCATATTCCCAAAGCTTAACACTCCTTAACCTTACTTATCATAACGTCAATAATGGACAATTGATAATGGATAATGAATAATTGTCATTGGTGAGGTACGAGAAATCTATTTTTCTAGTAGTGCAAGCATCTTGCTTGCTGTCTTTTTATTTACGATTTCGTTATAATCTAATTAAATAAATTCAAATCATAAAGGAAGACAATTGCCAACTATAGAGCAAGCGTTAAGCTGTGTAAGGGTTTGCCAAATGTTGTCAAATCTTTATCAGCAAATTTATTTATTTCGCTATGATTCAAACTTTAAAACCATTTTTATTTTAACTAGAAATGAAAATGATGAAGAATTACAAATTGTAATCTTTGCTAATGGTATTTGGAGGTTTATTGATGACGAAACCCAACTATAAAAATATGAATCGTGCTGAATTAAAACAGTATCTTTTATCTAATAGAAATGATCAAGATGCTTGGAATAGTTTTTTTGAAAAGTTAAGTAATTTAGATTCAGATATTGGTTACTCATCTGACTTATCTTCAGAAGAAATGGAAAAACTTTTTAAAACAAAACTAAAGCAAACGAATTTAGAGTAACTTTATAGCTTACATTGCAGCTGGCGTGGGGACAAAAAATGCTACAAGCTAGATTTAATCAGGGATATAGCCC
>NZ_JARVCN010000477.1:0-2068 GCF_038442745.1 Crocosphaera sp. Alani8 | reverse complement strand
CAGAGGAAATAGATGCGTCTAAATCAGCAGCAGAAAATGGGATTTGGTTTGATGCGTTACTAACAGCTTGGAAATCATCAGAAGCTGACTTTAAACAATTATTAGAGCAAGTAGGAATTATTTTGCCTGATGTGTCGGTATTTTCTTACTGACTACTATTTTTCACATTTTTCAAACGAGAATTAGGGATCATATTGAAAACTTGGAAACGAAAATAAACCAGAGGACAGTAGCTTTATCAGAAGCACTAGAGACTATCAAATGCAATCAAAATCAATTAATAAAACAAGAAAAATTAGCTTTTTTAGGGCGATTAACCGCTGGATTCTGTCATCAATTCAAGAATCCTCTGTACCAATTAAAATATGGATTGGCTACCGTTAATGATATGCTAAATGAGTCTCAAACAAAAATAAAAGCTCAAGAAAATCAAGAAGAAATACTGGATTTAGTAAAAAGTTTACAAGAACCAGTGGGAAAACTAGAAATGATTTTTAAACTCATTTTATTGTCTCCTTCTCAGCAAAAGATAACTTTTGTAGAAGTGAGTCCCAATGAATTTGTTGAAGCTATTCTTAACTCAGTTATCAAGTATCATTCTTCTCCCTTATTAGCTAGTCAAATTAAAACTTGCTTTTCTTCTGAACTGGACCAAATAAAAAAAATACCACATACCTTAGAAATACCTTTATTTAATATTATTGAAAACGCTTTAGACGTATTAGATGAAGCTAAAAAAAAGAAAAGTAATTTTGTTCCTAATTTAGCCATAAAAACAGAAAAAAAATTCAATTGCTGGTGGGTTTCGATTAAAGATAATGGACTTGGGATTGACCCAAGTATTGAAAATCATTTATTTGAGCCTTTCGTAACGACTAAACCTGAAACGAAATGCATAGGGTTAGGGCTTTATATAAGTCAAGAAGTGATCAATAAAATAGGCGGGGAAATAATTTTCAAACCATTAGAAAAAGGAGTGAGTTTTACTTTATGTATTCCTTGCCAAAAAAGATAAAATTGATAGTAGATAATTAACTTTTAATTCCAATCACATACTCTAAGAAATTATTCAATTTTTTGACGGTCATTTATTTCATTTAGACAAAATTATAATAATAGGTTATAATAGTAAAGGTACGGGTTTAAATAGCTATATAAATTTCCAATGATTGTTACTTCATCTCCTTCCCAAATAGCAAAAGACTGGGCTAAAGGGTACACTTCTCAACCTAGTGAATACGAATATCAAATCAAAGATATTGAAGGACAAATCCCCCCAGATTTACAAGGAACATTATTTAGGAATGGACCAGGACTGTTTGAAGTGGGAAGAGAAACTATTGGTCACGTTTTTGATGCAGATGGACTGCTTCGTGTTTTTCGTTTTCAAGAAGGAAGAGTTAACTTTCAAACTCGTTATATTCGCACCGAAAGTTATTTAAAAGAACAGAAAGCCCAAAAAATCCTTTATCGAGGATTTGGAACTCAAAAACCAGGAGGATGGTTAGCCAATCTCTTCAATACAGATGTCAAGAATCCAGCTAACACTAATGTTATTTACTGGGGAGGGAAATTGTGGGCAATGTGGGAAGGAGGTTCCCCTCATGAGGTAAATCCCGAAACCTTAGAAACTATCGGATTAGATAACTTAGATGATTTACTTAATCAAGAGACTTTTTCAGCACACCCCAAAATCATTGATGGTACTTTCATTAATTTTGGCGTATCAGGAATGAGTCCCCAAACTTTAACTATTTGGGAATTAGACGAACGGGGCAAAAAGATAAAATCATCTTCATATGTTGTTGATGAGTTTTCTCTTCTCCATGATTTCTTAGTGACCCCTAATTATTACATCTTTATCAAACACCCTTTGAGATTAAATCCACTCTACTGGTTATTAGGCATTAAAAGTTTAGAGCAGTGTCTAAATTTTGATAATCAAGACAAAACAAAAATCTTTATTATTTCTCGTAATAATCAACAGATGGAAACTTTAGAAACAGAAGCATTTTTGGGAGCGTGTCACTTTTGCAGGTGGGGTATTAGTTAGCGGACAGTGTTATAC
>NZ_JARVCN010000476.1:0-19155 GCF_038442745.1 Crocosphaera sp. Alani8 | reverse complement strand
ATCATTTTAAACAGATTTTTTCCAGGCTTTTTTCTAACATTCAACATTTCTGGCTTTTATCAAGTCTGTAGCTACTTCTTGAACTTGATTGACTCCTACAGTGTTTTGAGCCGTAATACAGGTAATAACACTGGCTCCATGAACACAATGAAAAGCAAAAGTTTTTAAGTCAGCTTGAACTCCTGCACCTCCTCCGCTATCCGATCCAGCAATAGTTAAAGCGATATTAGAA
Organism: Crocosphaera sp. Alani8; assembly: GCF_038442745.1. Lineage (NCBI taxonomy): Bacteria > Bacillati > Cyanobacteriota > Cyanophyceae > Chroococcales > Aphanothecaceae > Crocosphaera > Crocosphaera sp. Alani8. The sequence goes on along the minus strand of NZ_JARVCN010000476.1, from coordinate 18,923 downwards.
AAAACCATTATTGATTTTGAACAACTCTACTCCGATTGTAACAGTATTTCTTTAACTAATAATTTTTTAAGGCAATAATAGGGTCTAATTTTGCAGCTTGTTGTGCAGGAAGAACACCAGAAAATAGACCTATTCCACTGGAAACTGTAACAGAAATAAAAATAGAAGGAATGGAGATACTCGTTGCCAGAGAGAAGAAAACATCAGCAATAATTACTCCGCCAAAACCAACTCCAATTCCGATCAAACTGCCGCAACATCCCAAGAGGATTGCTTCTAGAATGAATTGGCGTAAAATATCTTTTTGGGTTGCTCCTAATGCTTTTCTAAGTCCAATTTCTCCCGTTCTTTCTTTGACCGAAACTAACATAATGTTCATCACACCAATACCACCGACTAAGAGAGAAATAATGGCGATCGCTCCTAACATTTGTTTTAATTCTGCATTCGTTTTTTCCGCCATATTTAGTAAAGAATTTTGGGAAAAAATCTTAATATCCTGTTCCCGATTTGAGCCGTGGCGTAATAACATTAAATTTTTAACTTGAAACTCAATATTGTCTACACTTTCTTTATCTTTTGCCAATAAAGAAATGGTACTTAAAGAAATTCCATAGGGAGAATTTGAGCCTCTTAATTGATGTTGGGCAGTGGTTATAGGAACAATAACTTTATTGTCTTGATTGGAGTCAAATAAAGCACCTTTTTGGGCCAATGTACCAACAACTTCAAAGGTGGTATTTTTGATTCTAATTTGTTTTCCAATGGGATTTTTACTCTTAAACAGTCTTTCTACAATTTCCGTCCCTAACACCACAACCCTTCTATTTCGTTGAACATCAATTTTATTAATAAAACGCCCTTTTTCTAGCTCATAGTTTCTGACAGGAAGATAGTCGGAAGTTGTTCCCACAATCGAGTTATCAAGAATTTTATCTTGATAAGTAATTAACTGTTTAACGTGAATCTCTGGGGCAATATTAGTTAGATTAGGGATTAATTTATCTATCACTTCTGCATCTTCTAATAAAAGAGGTTTAGCATCAGATGATACTGCCCGTCTTCTACGTGAAGCAGATAAACTAAGGAATAAAACATTTGGTCCAAGAGCTTCAAATTGCTCTGCGGTTGCCTTTCTAGCTCCTTCTCCTACTGCAACCATCCCAATAACCGAAGCGTTGCCAATAACAATTCCCAGCATGGTTAAACTGCTACGAAGTTTATGGGATAAGAGGGCAAATGTGGCCATTTGAAAATGATCTGCAAGTTTCATAATGCTTATATTTGATTCTTATTCCACCTAGTATAAATTAATGTTGGCTAATCTTAAGTGTTTTTACCCTCTTGACATTAAAAATTGGACTTGTTAAAGACTACTTATTGTAAATCCACTGGATGTGTTCGAGCAGTAGGCGAGATAAATCGTACCTTTCTTGGATTGTTTCCCTTGCTTTCACCCTTAAAGTAGCCATTTTATCGGGATGATCCAAAACTTCTTCTATCCTTTCAACTATTCTATCGATGGCAAAAAAATCAACCAATAAACCATTAACTCCATCTTCTATTACTTCCTCAACCGGAGGAGTTTTTGAACCCAAAACTAAACCCCCTGTGGCCATAACTTCTAACATAGACCAAGACAGAACAAAAGGACGGGTTAAATAAACATGAACCGATCCAGCTTGAATCACTTGTAAATATTCACCATAGGGCAATAATCCCGTAAAATGTAAACGGGATAAATCGTAATCGAATGTTTCTAACATTAACTGTTTGTAGCTTTTGCCATCTGGTAGCGATCGCCCATAAGCTACCCGTTCTTCTCCCACAATAACAACATGACAATGGGGACGTTTTTTTAACAGAATAGAAACCGCTTCCATAAACTGAGGAAATCCTCTATAGGGTTCCATTCCTCTCGCTACATAAGTAACAATTTCATCTACTTCTGATAAATCTAGTTCACCCTTTTTTAAAACTAATTTTGCTCCAGGTTTGGGTTGAAAATAGTTAGTATCTACCCCATCGTGACGCACGGTAAGTTTAGAATGAAATTCTGGGGGAAACTGTTGTCTTTGCCAATAAGTAGGGCATAAACCACGATCGCAGCTATACAAATCCGTCAATATGGGTGTATTTTTAATACGAATACGGGCTTCATCGTCTGCTGTTAGAGGTTCTTTGGGATCAAAATCTGCATCGGTTCCGTGAGCGTGATAAAACCACTCAAAAAAACACAATAACTCCGCTTTAGGAAAAATGTCTTTAATAAATAGAGTAGGTCCCCACCCAGAATGACCATATACTACATTTGGGATAAACCTTTCTTTTTTTAACTGTTCGGCCAGACGGTAAACCGCTTGTCCTTGGAGTACAGCATTTTCTAAATTTCTTACATAGTGATGGGTTTCGGGACGAGCTTGGCGAGAAGGGGTATAGATCGCTTTAGAAACCCCCTGAATCGCCCCTTCTTTGCGCTTTGTGCCAAAGACAACCCTGTTTTTAGAATTTTTAGCCAAAGCAGTTGCTAAGTGGCGGAATTGTGCAGGGAAATTGGGATGCAAAAATAGAATATTCAACTTCTACTTATTGGATAAAAAATAGTCTAGAACTTAGTTCTAGACTATAACCAAAACGAAAATAAAATCAAGTTATTGAACCCGTGGAACCTTTACCTCAGATGCCATATCTTTAAAGTTACCTAAACTGGGACCAGGACGACGACGAGGGGTAGAAATCATATAAAACTTAGTAGCGAATTCTACTTCTTTGGGTTCTTCTTTTTGAGCAACCTGACCATTGTTGGCATCAGGAGAAGTCTCTATAATTTCTGTTTCTACTCCTTCATTTTTAACTGCCTTCTTAATGAATTTTCTCTTTGTTTTTACTGCCTTGGGTGCAGCTTCAGGCTGAGGTGTTTCTGTGGAAGATTCAGGGGTGGCAACTCCCTCAGTAGGAGTATCTTCTTGCTTAGACTCAGACGGAGAAGGATTGTTGGTTTCGTCCAATTCTAAAGAAGATTCAGGGGTGGCAACCGCCTCAGTAGGAGTATCTTCTTGCTTAGACTCAGACGGAGAAGGATCATTGGTTTCGTCCAATTCTAAAAAGAATTTCTCTTTTTTGGCACCGCCCAGTAGTTTTTTTAACATTGTTTTTAATCTCCCAAAAGGTAAATTAGTAAGTAACTGAGTTTGTGAAAATATATCTCTAAGAAATACTGTAAATACACACCATTTTGCCCATTCTTAAGGTAATGGCTTGCCCTAACCGATTAACGAACCCGTTTAAGCCTGTTTTTACTTGTTCCTAACAATCATCAAGCCAGATTTGGTAACCTTTTGCAATAATTTTTAACAAAACTTAACAATTGAATTAATCTTTCTCCTGGTTCAACCCCTGTGAACGATACATGGCAACTTCAGATGAAATCCCTACAAACACAGTAAAATTAAGGGAGGTTTATTTTAGAGAGACACTTGAGAACAATAGATATGGATATTCGTGGAACCCATACCCCACTATTAGATTGGAGTGGAGATGCGATCGCCTTGGGTTTGTTTGAAAACGAAACAGCCTTGACTGGTGAATTAAGCCAGTTAAACGAAAAAACTGGGGGAATCCTGGCAGAATTAATCGAAGAAGCGGAATTTGAAGGTAAATCCGGCAGCAAAGCTGTTACCCGCCTTGGAAGTGGTAGCCCCATTCGTAAGTTAATCCTAGTGGGTTTAGGGAAAAAAGATCAATTAAGCCTAGATACCCTGCGCTTAGGGGCTGCAGTTGTGGCCCGTGTTGGTAAACAAGAAAAAGCCAAAAGCTTAGGAATTAGTTTTCCTGCAGTTAACGAAGATAAGGAAAAAACCACCGCAGCCATAGCAGAAGGAATCATCCTCTCTTTACATCAAGATAATCGTTTTAAGTCTGAACCCGAAGATAAACCATCAAAGCTAGAAACCATAGACATTTTGGGCTTTGGGGAACAAAAAGAAGCAATTAATCAAGCTCAAACCCTGGCATCTGGAGTTATTTTGGCACGGGAATTAGTAGCTGCCCCGGCTAATAGCATCGATCCCGTTACCTTCGCTGAAACCGCCCAAACCTTAGCCACAGACTACGGTTTAGAGATCGAGATTTTAGAACAAGAAGAATGTGAAAAACGAGGAATGGGGGCATTTTTAGGAGTAGCCAAAGCCTCAGACTTACCGCCAAAATTTATCCATTTAACCTATAAACCCACAGTCACCCCCAAACGGAAACTAGCGATCGTCGGTAAAAGTTTAACCTTTGACTCCGGCGGTTTAAACATAAAAGGAGCAGGTAGCGGCATCGAAACCATGAAAATGGATATGGGAGGCGGTGCAGCAACTTTAGGAGCAGCCAAAGCTATCGCTCAATTAAAACCCGATGTGGAAGTTCATTTTGTTTGTGCCGCCACAGAAAACATGATTAGCGGCAGAGCAATGCACCCAGGAGACATTTTAACCGCCTCCAATGGCAAAACTATCGAGGTAAATAACACAGATGCTGAGGGACGTTTAACCTTAGCTGATGCTTTGGTGTTTGCCGAACAATTGGAAGTAGATGCGATCGTCGATCTAGCAACCTTAACCGGTGCCTGTATTGTAGCTTTAGGCAATAACATTTCTGGGTTGTGGAGTACGGATGAAACCCTTACGGAACAAATCACAACCGCCTCAGAAGCAGCCGGAGAAAAATTCTGGGTGATGCCGATGGAAGAAAAGTATTTTGAGGGTTTAAAGTCTCCCATTGCAGACATGAAAAACACTGGGCCTAGAGCCGGAGGTTCCATTACTGCAGCCTTATTCTTAAAACAGTTTATCAAAGAAACCCCTTGGGCCCATTTAGATATTGCAGGACCCGTTTGGGCCGACAAAGAAAGCGGTGTTAATAACGCTGGTGCAACCGGTTTTCCTGTAAGAACGCTGGTTAACTGGGTATTAGGTTAATATCTGGCGAGTTTGGGCAATATGCTCACTGGGGTGATAGTTACTGGTTAGCAGTGAACAGTGAACAGAGATAACCAGTAACTGTTCACTGCTCACTGCCTCCTGCCTTCTGCCTTAAAGCTAAAGACTCTGTCCCTTACTAGTATGGTAATTGCTATAGTCGTTTTTAATAATTAGTATCACATCACTCATTAAGATTAATTATCTCTCCTTAATACAGAAACTTCAAACGGTTGTAAAGTAGAAGGCAAATCGATAATTTTACCCACTTTTCTTTGATTAGAGACTAATACTTCCCATGTGTTAGGGGCAATATATTCGTCTACAGTTAGCTCTTTTTCATAGGAAAAATTAATGAGAACTAAGACGGTTTCTTCTTTTGTTTTTCGGGTATAAGCTAAATGTTCATAGGGGTAATGAATTAAGGTATTCCAACTACCAAATCTCAACGCTTTGGTCTTTTTTCTAGCTTTAATTAACTGCCTATAAAAGTTAAGTAATGAGTCAGGTTCTTTTAATTCTTTTTCTACATTTTTGTCTATATAATTTTCATTAACTGGAAGCCAAGGATCAACCTCTTTTCCAAAGCTAAACCCTGCATTAATAGAATCATCCCATTGCATCGGCGTTCTTGCCCCATCCCTTGGCGGTGGTAACTCCCCACTTTCGCTTTTTACAATTGCTTTATCTTTGATTTGATCCGAAGGGATATCTACATTATCCACCATCCCAATCTCTTGACCATAATATAAAAAGGGAGTACCACGAATAGTTAACAAAATAGCAGCAGATGCTTGAGCAATACCCAATGGATTAGTACACAAACTACACTCGATCCAACGAGATAAATGTCTAGGAATATCGTGGTTATCTAAAAAGTATGTCGGCCAAGCTTCTGGAGGGGTAATCAGTTCTTTTTTAGCAATTTCCCGTTGTAAATAACCAGGATACCAAGGACTAAAAGGAAATTCAAACGTAAAAGCAAGGTGTAACTCATCATTATTAACCCCATAAAACATAGTAGAATCATAGAGACGATTATCGATAAAAGTTTCCCCAATTAGTACCCGTTCGTCGTATTGATCAACTAAACTTCTAATCTCTCGGATTATTTGATGATTTTCGGGTAAATTTTTATCATACAAATGGTGTTGATTGTTGTAGTTATTCTTGTCGGTTGCTCCAAATTTTACGGGGTTATAACGATAGTATTTATCCTTACTATAGACACTAGATGCATCTAATCTAAACCCATCAACCCCTCGTTCTAACCAAAAACGAATGACATTAAAAATAGCTTGCTTTACCTTTGGATTTCCCCAGTTTAAATCTGGTTGATTCTGGTTAAAAGTATGATAATAATATTGATCTCTCTCGGAGTTGAATTTCCAACCAGTTCCCCCAAAATAGGATAACCAATTATTAGGAACTCCTCCATCTGGGGCAGGATCTTGCCAATGATACCAATCGCTTTTAGGATTATCCCGACTACTACTAGATTCTAGAAACCAACTATGTTGATTCGAGGTATGATTAACCACTAAATCTAAAATAATTTTAATTCCTCTCTGATGAGATTCTCGTAACAAGATATCAAAATCTTCTAAGGTTCCAAATGTCTTACTAATATCGTAATAATTACTAACATCGTAGCCATTATCGATCATCGGAGATTGATTAATAGGAGATAACCAAATAGCATCAATTCCCAAAGAAGTTTTACTATTAGGATCACCATCGTTAAGATAATCTAACTTTTTAATAATGCCCTGCAAATCTCCAATTCCATCCCCATCGCTGTCAGCAAAAGTTAAAGGATAAATTTGATAAATAACGCCGGTTTCCCACCACTTTCTATTATTAGAATTGTTACTTTTTCCCATTTTACAATTATTTCCTGACTAAAATTTATACACAATCTGTCCATATCAGGAGTGTCAAACACCTATGATCTGGTCAAAAAAGACCTAACTCCTAACTCCTAACACCGAACTCACTTTGTAGAGTATCACTCAACAACTCAATATAGCCTTTCTCAGACTCATGGGATACACCTCTAACTCCTGACTCCTAAAACTAAAAAACTGTGTGAACCCGTTATATCCTAAAATTGATTTCATGAAGAGTTTATTTTCCCTCCCAAACATCCCCTCTTGTGCTTGGAAACGTCCCATCGGTCAAGGATGGGATAATCCCTACACAGTGCGCTATGCTAGTAACTTAGACGATGGTCCTTGGCACGGAATGCCCCTCGGTGGGTTTGGTGCTGGTTGTATTGGGCGATCGCCTCGTGGTGATTTTAACCTCTGGCATTTGGATGGGGGTGAACACATTTTTAAGACTATTCCCTCTTGTCAATTTAGTATTTTTGAACAACTAGAAGATGGTACAGCCCAAGCTTATGCTTTAGCAACAGAACCCCCAGAGGATAAAACCCTATCCCGTTGGGCTTGGTATCCTCAAGAAAAGGGAACCTATTCTGCACTTTATCCCTGTAGTTGGTATCAATATGAAGGAGTTTTTCAATCAGAAATAATTTGTGAACAGTTTTCTCCTATTATTCCCAATAACTATCAAGAAACCAGCTATCCTCTAGGGGTATTTGAATGGACTATAAAAAACCCCACAGATAAACCTATTACCCTCAGTATTATGCTTACTTGGCAAAATATTGTCGGCTGGTTTACTAATGCTATTAAATCCCCAGAAATTAAGGTTAGGGACGATGGTAGTCCTGAGTACGAATATCAACCGAGATGGGGTCATAGTACAGGAAACTTTAATCAATGGATACAAGATAATTTTCGAGTGGGTTTTATTCTGAATAGATTACAACCCCACGAACAAGTTCAAGAAGGGGAAGGACAGATTTGTATTGCTAGTGTTACTAATCCCAGTGTGGAGGTTTTTTATCTGGGAAAATGGAATCCTGATGGCGATGGATCTGAGGTTTGGGATCATTTTGCCATGAACGGATCTTTGCCAGATCAAGAGGATGAAACACCGGCTGAACCTGGGGAACAAATAGCTACGGCTATGGCTATTCGTTTTACAATCAAACCCGGGAAAGTAAAAAAGATTCCCTTCATTTTAGCTTGGGATTTACCAGTAACAGAATTTGCCCAAGGTGTTGAATATTATCGTCGTTATACTGACTTTTTCGGTCGCAATGGTCAAAACGGTTGGGCAATAGTTAGAACTGCTCTAAAGCATTCCGATGTTTGGCGAGAAAAAGTAGAAGAATGGCATAACTCCATTTTAAATCAGGAAAATTTGCGCGACTGGTTAAAGATGGCTTTGTTCAACGAACTATACTTATTAACCGATGGGGGAACTCTTTGGACATCAGCTTCCGAAACCGATCCAGTAGGACAATTTGGTGTCTTAGAATCTATGGATTATCGTTGGTATGAAAGTTTAGATGTCAGGTTATATGGATCGTTTGGGTTACTGATGTTATGGCCTCGTTTAGAAAAGGCAGTTATGGAAGCTTTTGCTAGGTCAATTCCTAGTAAAGACGATACCATTAGAATTATTGGTTATAACCAAGCAGAAGGGTTACGAAAAGCTCAAGGAGCAACACCTCATGATTTAGGTGCGCCTAACGAACATCCTTGGGAAAAAACCAACTACACAAGCTATCAAGATTGTAATCTTTGGAAGGATTTAGGGAGCGATTTTGTTTTACAAGTTTACCGAGATTTTTTATTAACTGGGTCAGAAGATATCGAGTTTTTATGGGAATGTTGGGCTGCAGTTCAAGATACCTTGAATTACCTCAAAGAATTCGACTTAGATAACGATGGTATTCCCGAAAATTCTGGCGCACCTGATCAAACATTTGATGACTGGGAATTACGGGGAATTAGTGCTTATTGCGGTGCATTATGGATCGCGGCCTTAGAAGCTGCTATCAAGATAGGAAAAGTATTAATAGAAAACCCGGCTAATAATTCAGCATTACAACCCACAGAGTATCCCGAAGCTATTGAAAAAGAACTGGATAAATACAATAATTGGTTACAACAATCTCGCTCTATTTATCACTCCACTTTATGGAACGGACAATACTATAAACTGGATAGTGAAAGTGGTTCCGATGTGGTGATGGCTGATCAATTATGCGGTCAATTTTACGCCCGCTTATTGCAGTTACCCGATGTGGTAGAAGAAGAATATACCCGATCAGCTTTGCATAAGGTTTATGAAGCTTGTTTTTTGAAGTTTCAAAACGGAAAATATGGGGCAGCTAATGGCATGAAACCAGACGGTACACCAGAAGATCCTAATTCAACCCATCCCCAAGAAGTTTGGACAGGAATCAATTTTGGTTTAGCCTCATTTCTAATACAAATGGGAATGAAAGATGAAGCATTACAATTAACCGAAGCTGTGGTCAAACAGGTGTACGAAAACGGTTTACAGTTTCGCACCCCCGAAGCTATTACCGCAGTAGGAACCTATCGCGCTTGTCATTACCTCAGAGCGATGGCTATTTGGGGTGTTTATCATCAGTTGGAGAATCAGAGAGAAACGATTAAGTAACTATTCTGGAACTTTGCCCCTTTCACCGATTGTCCGGCTAAAGATGGGGGGAGTTCCACGTTACGGCGTTGATCTCCTGCCTCAATGGTCAATTCTGGACCGTACTGGGTTAACTTGACCTGTTTCTTGTCAAACCCAGGTAAAAACACCTTAACTTGACGGTTAGCTACATCGACAATGAGGGGTTTAGGTGCTTGAGAGTCCCCTAAAAATTGCGGTAAAGACTCCATTAAAGGTTGCCAGTTACTAGACTCCATTTTGGGTACAGAAGAGAGGTTTAAGGGGTCAAATTCTTCTGCTAACGAAGCCGTTTGACCTTGGTTGACGATGACACCTCGAACCGATAAACCTACTTGTTGCGCCCCACCCCAATAATATTTAGAGGCTGCGATCGCTGTAGGATCTCCTGTGGTCACCAAGTAAGCTGCTACTCGGTTAGGATCTGCTAAAGCCGCTTTTCCAGACTTTAAAATATCGTTAGCAGGAGTATCTTTGAGATCGTCAGCACTCCAGGAAACATTTAAAACCGCGCTGGTGATGGGTTGTACAAACGGAGCGAGGGTTTTCCCCACATCCGACTCCATTAACACTTCTTGAAACCGACGCACGTACCAACTCATTATCTCTGGAATGCTAAACATTCTCAGTGTGCTAGACGCGCTGTCTCCGTCATAAACAATGACATCATACTCCTTGCTTTCCTCGTATTCCCGTAGAGCATCGAGAGCCAAAGCTCCATCCATTCCCGGTAATACCCCCAACTCTTGGCCGTAAACATTCTTTAGAGTTGGCGATCGCAAATATTGAGATTCTAAGTCTTTGACATCTTCCCATCTTTTTGACAGCATTTGGGCTGATTGTAGAGCCATTCCCTTGAGATTAGGCTCGATATCTGTGGGAGTTCCCTCTAAAGTTGTTCCCCATAACTTCTGTAACACTGGACTAGCATCTTGAGATAGAAACAAGACCCGAGAGCCTCCAGCAGCCAATTTTTTAGCAGCAGCGATGGCCACTGTAGAACAACCGCTACCGCCTTTGCCCAAGAAGGTTAAAATCAAAGCCATAAGTTATCAAAAATATTTTTAATTAGTCATCATAACAACTTAGCAAGGGCTTAACATTTTTAAGCCCTCCGTTATTTTAACTTTGCTAATCAATTGGTTTGAGTTCATCATCAAAAAACCAAGTTTCGGTTTTATCAGGAAACTCTACTATAGCACCGACTCCACTGCCGTCAGTCATCTTAAATTCCTTGATAGTACCTTCCCTACCAAGTTTATCAACAACCTGTCCCGAAACGCGATCACGAAGACGGATCACTTTAACTTTTTGCCCGATTTCCATGGCCAAACTTACTAACACATTAATTAACCATCCCCCAGTTTAGCCGAATTCGGGCCACTCTTAACGGTTAAAATTTTCTTAAATAATCGGGAACAACTCGACAAAACTATCTGACATTTAATACAATACTCCATTAAATTTGTAATTTTTTGGTATTGATAACCTATTATGACCTTATCCCTAAAAGCCAGCCTTCAAGGAGCGTCAGTCAGACGATACCTGGAATTACTGCAAATATTGGTAGAAAGAAACTTAAAAGGACGGTATCGAGGCTCGTTTTTGGGGGTGTACTGGTCGCTACTAAATCCCCTGATTATGACGGGGTTGTATGCAGCTATTTTTGGGACAGCCTTTGCCCAATATTATAATAATTCGACCTTTAACTATATTTTGGCCGCTTTTACTGGCTTAATTGTCATCAATTTTTTTTCTGCTTCCACCAATCAAGCTTTGGCCAGTGTGGTAGGTAACGGATCTTTGTTGAATAAGGTTCGTTTACCCATAACCATTTTTCCTGTTTCGATGATAGTGGCCAATATTTTTCAATTTGTTATGGGGCCGCTACCCTTATTAGCCATCGTCACCCTAATTATCTGTAAGAATCCTATTAATGTCATTGCTTTGATATTTCCTTTGGTAGCTCTTAGTTTAGTATGTACAGGAGTAGGATTTTTAGTGAGTGCGATGTACGTTTTTTTTCGAGATTTACCTTATTTTTACGAGCTAGTTTGTTTTGTTCTTTGGATTAGCTCCCCTGTATTTTATCCGGCTGAAATTGTTCCCAGTTCGGTGAAATCTCTCTTACTCCTCAACCCGCTAATTCCCATTATTGAAAGTATCCGCCAGATATCTTTATCCGGTGCTTTACCCGATGTAACCTTAATTTTACATTCATTTTTTAATGGTTTTATCCTTTTGGTGCTAGGCTGGATTTGTTTCCGCTCCTGGCAAAAAAACTTTATGGACTTGCTCTAAAGGTTAAATGGTAGAAGCAATTAGACTCGATCACGTTTCCCTCTGGCGTAGAACCCAAGAGGAGTTTTCTTATGACTTGAAGAAAACAATCTTATCTATGTTAGAGGGAAAATACCGTCAACCCTCAAGAAAATTGATTCTTGATCGCATTGATTTGACGGTTAATGCCGGAGAGAAAATCGGTATCATTGGGGCCAACGGTTCAGGAAAGTCAACCTTACTCAAGGTTATAACTGGCATTTTGCAGCCCACGTCCGGCAAAATTAGAGTTAGGGGAGAAATCGCTCCTTTAATCGAATTAGGGGCAGGTTTCGATGGAGACTTGTCCGTTACTGATAATATAATCCTTTATGGGGTGATGTTAGGCTTCCCTCGTCATGAGATGGAAGATCGTGTCACCTCAATCTTAGAGTTTGCGGATTTAAAGGACTATCGCCTAGCTCCAGTAAAGTCCCTTTCATCAGGGATGACCGCCCGTTTAGGCTTTTCCATTGCCACCGATGTTGAACCTGATATATTGATTTTAGATGAAGTTTTATCCGTGGGAGATGAAAGCTTTAAACATAAGTGTACAAAACGGATGGATAAACTTTGGGGACACAACACCACTATTTTAGTTGTATCTCACGGATTGGAGTTTATTCAGCAAGCTTGTGAGCGCGTCATTTGGCTAGACCGGGGAAAGGTTCGCTTTATTGGGGACACAGACGAAGGCATTCATCGTTATCTTATCTCCGTTCAAGAAAATTCAACACTAGAATTACACAATCATCTATGAAAATTTTAATCACGGGGGGAGCCGGTTACATTGGCTCCATTTTAGCCCCAACTCTATTGGCAAAAGGCTACGAAGTTACTGTATTAGACAGTTTTATGTTCGGTCAAAATAGCTTAGCAGACTGCTGTCAGTACGACACTTTTAACGTGGTACGTGGGGACTGTCGTAATCAATCTCTGATCAGAGAATTACTCCAAGACGCTGATGTAATAATTCCTTTAGCCGCTTTGGTGGGTGCGCCTTTGTGTGGTCGGGACGAGGTAGGAACCCGAACGATCAATTACGAAGCAGTGAAGATGATTTGTGATCTGGCCAGTCCCCAACAGCGAATTTTAATGCCGGTGACTAACAGTGGTTACGGTATTGGAGAAAGTGGTAAATTTTGTACCGAGGAATCTCCCTTACGCCCCATTTCCCTCTATGGAACCACCAAGGTAGAAGCAGAAAAGGCGGTTTTAGAGCGAGAAAATAGCATGACGTTTAGGCTGGCCACTGTGTTTGGAATGTCCCCTAGAATGCGGGTAGATCTTCTGGTGAACGACTTTGTTTATCGCGCTTTTTACGATCGGGCCGTAGTCATTTTTGAAGGACATTTTAAAAGAAATTATATTCATATTCGAGATGTAGCTAAGGTGTTTGTTCATGGTATTGAGAATTTTGAAACCATGAAAGGCAAACCCTATAACGTTGGTTTAGAAGATGCCAACCTATCTAAGTTAGAATTATGCGCCGAAATTAAAAAGTATTTACCCAAATTTGTCTATTTAGAAGCCCCCATCGGTGAAGATCCCGATAAACGAGATTACATTGTTTCTAATGCTCGTATTCTCAAAACTGGATTTGAACCAGAATGGCCTTTAGGTCGAGGAATTAGAGAACTAATCAAGGGTTACACCATCCTACGTAATAGCGTATACTCAAACGTCTAACCATCTAGCAACAAAAGTTAGGTGTAAGAATGCTGGAAAACTAGTAGAAAACAATCACATTTTTTTCTTTTATGTCTCTTAGTTACCTCTATGAGATATAATGAAAAGTTGGAGCTAAATTCCAGACAGCATCAACCCCAGTGGATCGTTAGGTAGATAAGCGTGGACTTGACTCAAATATTTAACACGACCAACCCAGTTATTGGTGTTGTCCATCTTTTACCCTTACCCACCTCTCCTCGTTGGGGAGGGAGTTTAACAGCAGTAATCGAACGGGCAGAACAAGAAGCCACAGCCCTCGCAGCCGGGGGAGTTGATGGTATTATTGTAGAAAATTTTTTTGATGCTCCTTTTACCAAAGAAAAAGTCGATCCGGTGGTTATCAGTGCCATGACTTTGATTGTCGATCGCATCAAAAATCTGGTAGTGGTTCCTGTTGGGATCAATCTGCTCCGCAATGACGCTGTGGGGGCGATGGCCATCGCCTCTACTATCGAAGCCCAATTTATCCGTGTCAACGTCTTAACCGGCATTATGGCAACAGATCAGGGATTAATCGAAGGAAATGCCTACGAACTCCTCCGTTACCGCCGTAACTTAGATGTGGAAATAGCCATATTAGCCGATGTGTTAGTCAAACACGCTCGCCCTCTGGGAACCCCCAACTTAACCACCGCGGTACAAGATACCATCGAACGAGGATTGGCTGATGGGATTATTCTCTCAGGTTGGGCCACTGGCAGTCCTCCCAGTCTCGAAGATTTAGAACTGGCAACTGCGGCAGCCCAGGGAACCCCTGTGTTTATCGGGAGCGGTGCCAACTGGGATAACATTGGCAAATTAATGACGGCAGCGGATGGAGTGATTGTGGCCAGTTCTCTCAAACGCCAAGGCAAAATTACTGAAACTGTTGATCCCATTCGGGTTTCTCAGTTTGTCGAAGCAGCCAAAGAAATCAGTGCGTCTAAAGAAAAAACGAAATCTCAGCAACCTTTAAGGTTGAGATCCTAACCCCTTGCTAGAATCAGGAATAATAGATTACCTAATAAAAGAAAAATTATGAGTCGTATTAGTAGACGTTCTGTTCCTTGGATCCACCGTTGGTCCCGTCCTATGATCGGGGCGATCGCTATTGCAGGGGCTGTTCTGACTGCATATCTGACCATCACCAAACTAACTGGAGGGGAAGTAGTTTGTGGTGCCAGCGATGCAGCTAGCATGGCCAGTGGTTGTAAAGACGTTCTCAATAGTCCCTACGCCACGGTGTTTGGGTTACCTTTAAGTTTGTTTGGCTTTTTGGCTTATGGCAGTATGTCTGCTGCTTCTCTGGGACCTTTACTGATCCAACTGGAAGGCAAAAAAAGCTTTAGAAAACAACTCAATGAATGGACTTGGATGTTTTTGCTAGCCGGGGGAACATCGATGGCCGTGTTTAGCGGTTATCTGATGTACATTTTAGCTACAGAATTACAGTCTGTTTGTTACTATTGTATCGGCTCGGCCATTTTCTCCATAAGTTTAATGGGATTAAGTATTTTTGGTCGAGAATGGGAAGAAGGGGGTCAACTTTTCTTCATTCCTATTGTTGTCGCAATGATTACTTTGGTAGGAACTCTAGGAGCTTACGCCCATCTCAACCAGCCTACCAGTGCTGATGGTCGTATTTTCATCTCACAACCTAATACACAACCTAGACCCCCTTATGGTTGGGAAATTACCACGGAATCAGGGGCTGCTGAAATCGAGTTGGCCAAACACTTAACCTCCGTTGAGGCAAAAATGTACGGGGCTTTTTGGTGTCCTCACTGTTACGACCAAAAACAAGTTTTGGGTAAAGAGGCAGCTAAAGAAATTACTTACATCGAGTGCGCTGAGGGAGGCAACGATCCTCAACCGCAAGCCTGTGTCGCAGCTCAAGTTCAATCTTACCCTACTTGGGAAATTAACGGTCAACTCTTCCCAGGTGCGCAATTACCTGAAACCTTGGCTCAAGAGTCTGGTTACACTGGCCCACAGGAGTGGAAATACACTATTCCTGGACGTTAATTCTGTGAGGGGTTTAAGACATTTTAAACTCCTACAATAACCTGAGTTTGGTGTTCGGAGTTGAGTCTTTTTTTAGGAGATAATAGGGGTTTGAAACTAGTGATTTTGGCAAATTTTGTCTAGATTTGCCTACATCCAACTCAGGTTACAACAAGGAAAATTTAAGGTAAAAAAATGATGCAGTTTGGTGAGTCTGTTCCAGATAATTTAGAAAATCAATGGCGACATCAATTAGATCGTTTTGTCAGAGAAAATAGACAGGAATTGGCTGCTTTGGCTTGGGGTTTAAAAAAGGAATGGGAAAATGAGCAGGATGTATTAGGGATTGATTTGGAACCCGAACCCCATTTTATTCGTTGTACTCGTCAGTCCCTCGAAGAATTAAATCATAATGTTGAAGGAAAAATACAAGAAGTTTTAGGTATTTGTGACAACTATAACTATAACGAAGAAGTAGCCATGATTGCTATTAATCAAGGCCAAATAAAGTTGATTTATTATCAATGCGATCCCTTTCCTCCTGTGTGTTTTGAGGAAGCACAATTAGGTTTAGATAGTTTAATTGAACAACTGGAAACTACGATGAAATCTATCACATGGAAAGGATAATAGGCGGCACTCAAAACCAATAGGTTGAATAGTTGATGAGGGGGCATCCGATCAATTATCATAATAGTTAGCGTTGACCTATAGCTAAAGTTAAAACTATGGGTTACTGATTCGATGACAACGTTAACAACAAGGAAAAGCTATGACGGTACTGGAAAAAGGTAATATTACCATTCATACTGAGAATATTTTTCCCATTATTAAGAAGTCTCTCTACACCGATCACGAAATCTTCTTACGGGAATTAATCTCAAATGCAGTGGATGCTATTTCTAAACTAAAAATGGCTTCTTTAGCCGGGGAACTATCAGGGGATGTTCCTGAACCAGAAATTACTATTACGGTTGATAAGAGCAACAAAACTCTTTCTATCTATGATAACGGTATTGGCATGACCGTTGACGAGATCAAAAAATACATCAACCAAGTGGCTTTTTCTAGCGCAGAAGAGTTTGTTCAAAAATATCAAAAAGATGCCAATGATTTGATCGGACATTTTGGTTTAGGTTTCTATTCTGCTTTTATGGTAGCCAAACAGGTAGAAATCGATACTTTATCTTACAAAGAAGGATCACAAGCTATTCATTGGTCTTGCGATGGTTCCCCCGAGTTCCAGTTAACAGAATCGTCTCGATCGCAAATAGGAACAACGGTTACCCTAACTCTAATGGACGAAGAGGAGGAATACTCAGAACCCCAAAGAATTCGTCAATTAGTTAAAACTTATTCTGATTTCGTTCCTGTTCCTATTAAGTTCGAGAACGAAGCCATTAATCAACAGAAAGCACTCTGGAAACAATCCCCCCAAAATTTAAAGGATGAGGACTATTTAGAGTTTTATCGTTATCTCTATCCCTTCCAAGAAGATCCTTTATTGTGGGTACATTTAAACACGGATTATCCTTATCTTTTAAACGGGATTTTATACTTTCCTAAATTGCGCCCTGATGTTGATGTATCCCAAGGTCATATTAAACTGTTCTGTAATCAGGTTTTTGTTAATGACCACTGCGAAGAAATTATCCCAGAATTTTTAATGCCTTTACGGGGTGTTATTGATAGTCCTGATATTCCTTTAAACGTTTCTCGAAGTGCTTTAACCAATCATCGTACCGTTCGCAGTATTGCTAACCATATCGCCAAAAAGATAGCCGATCGCCTCAAATCTATCCATAACGAAACTCCAGAAGAATATATTAAATGTTGGCAAGATGTGGGAACATTTGTGAAGTATGGTTCTTTAAAGGATGATAAGTTCAAGAAACAGGTTGAGGATATTCTTATCTATAAAACCACTTACAAAGTGGATAAAGTAGCCGAAAAATCTGAGCCTGAAACCCCACAAGTACAAGTAGAAGGAGAAGGGGATCTTTGGGAAGATGTGGCCTCTAAGACAGACAATGAGGAAAAATTTAGTTACGAAAGCGAAGGTTATACCACTTTACCTTCTTACCTAGAACGTAACAAAGAGAGTCACGAAAACCGAGTCTTTTACTGTACCGATCCTGACACCCAAGCTACTTATGTGGAATTGTACAAAAATCAGGGATTAGAGATCCTATTTATGGACTCTTTCATCGATACTAATTACTTTATTCCTTTCCTAGAAAAAGAGTATTCAGAGGTTAAGTTTGCCCGTGTAGACGCGGAATTAGATGATACCTTAGTTCAACAAGATAAAGCGGATGAAATTGTTGATCCTAACACGAATAAAACCCGCAGCGATCAAATTAAGGAACTGTTCGAGAAAGCTTTAGATAATTCTAACGTCAACATCAAAACTCAGGCCTTAAAATCAGATGATCCTGAAACTACACCACCGGCGATGGTATTGTTACCAGAAGCAATGAGGCGTTTTCGCGAGATGATGGCTGCTTCTCAACAACAAGTGATGAACTTCCCAGAAGAACACGTTTTTGTTATTAATACAACCCATCCTTTGATCGAAAATATCTATCAATTAAGTCAGGGAAGTATTATCCAAGCAGGGGGTGATTCACCTTCAGCAGAAATGGCTAAAATATTGTGTCAACATATCTACGATTTAGCTTTAATAGCTCAAAAAGGACTCGATGGTGAGGGTATGAAGTCTTTTGTTGAACGATCCAATCAAGTATTAACTCGTTTGACAAAATAATTAGTAATTAGTATTTTATAGAAATAAGGTGGGCTGTGTTCACCTTATTTTTTTAGAATATTGCATATTATTAATGAAACCTACCAGAGAACAGCTTTTTAGAAGATTGACTAAGTTCCTGACAAAATTTTAAATAATCATCAGTGGAACTATAAAACTGTTGACAAGCTTTTTCAAGGGTTTGTCATTTAAATGTAATCACATCTTTAATATCAATAACACGACCCGACAAAATACTAACCGAGGAATTCATTGAAAATCTTTAATACAATTGAGTCTCAACTCCTGTTGAGTGTCAACTAAAATATGGGATATAGAGGGAGAATTAGTCTCAGTTTCATCAAGACTATCATCACAACAGTCTTCACCCCAAAGATCCATAAGTCGGTTTAAGTAATAGCTTTCTGGGGGAAAATTTGGTTGTTTAAAATTAGAGGAAGATTGATAAAATGGCTGATTATTCATGATGACAAGAAATGAATAAGTAAAAAAACGATGTGGATTATTTATATTGAATCCATAAGTGTTTGATAAATGGCACACAGTATCTTCTCAAAAAGCCAGGGGTCACTCGCTGCGAAAACTTAGGCCAAACA
>NZ_JARVCN010000475.1:0-2083 GCF_038442745.1 Crocosphaera sp. Alani8 | reverse complement strand
ATCATTTTAAACAGATTTTTTCCAGGCTTTTTTCTAACATTCAACATTTCTGACTATTTACAAGAAATGGATAGTCATAAGTGGCACTGGGAAAGCATCATAGATCAAACATTTCTTCATAGTATTCAGGATGTTACAAAGTCTAGATATTGGGGGTTATTAGCTATTCTGATGCCTCATGCACAGATATTTGAGTGGCTATATTGGATTAAAAAACAGAGCAACGAAAAGTTTTTTAGAGAAAGTATAAAAATACAAGATCAATTCATAAAGTTTCTAACAAATGAGGGTATTCTAGATAAAACAAAAATACCGAATCATATTTATAGTATCATCATTGAATTGTTGCTAGAAGAATCTTCAAATTTTAAAAGTTATTCCCTACTAAAAGAAAAAGAATATCTATTTATCAAATCATCGAGCTTTTGGCGAGAGTATGTTCGAGATTGGGGAGAAATTTTATTTTACAAAATTTCTTTTGAGCCTTCGTTTAAAAGTGATAAACTATCCCAAAAAATATCGTCAGACTGGAAAAAATCACTAAAAAATCAAGAACTTTTACTAGAAAGAAAAGATTATTATCAATGGATGGGCAAATTATTTGCTCAAGTCAAAGTATATAGTTTAGCAGCCTTTTTTTATCAACTTAGTTGGGGAGAAATACCCACAGACATCTATACAAAAGCTGATATAAAGTTTGGTTCTTTTCAAGAAAGTTCTCGAACATCGGGACTACTGAAGTTATCCATATTTAATCTTATAGATGAATTTAGATTTTTATTATCTAATCTTTATTTAACATTGATGGAGATAATATCAGACTGGCTTTTCCACTTTTTTAGGAAAATGCGCTAAAATCACAAGAGTCTGAAACATGGAGGAAAAACAGTTGTGAGGAGAAGGATATTATTCTATAGTTTAGCTGGTTTTACCGCTGCTTTATTGGGCTGGAATGTTACTTTGTTACTCATAGTCTATCCCATTAACTTGATTATCGCAACTATTTCTCAGAAACAAATTCCTTCTAACCTTGAGAGTTTTTTATTATCTATAACTAACGTTTTATTACCCGAAATAATTTTATTTCCACTAGTAGCATCTTTTTTAAGCGTTTCTTTAATACTCGCCTCGATTTATTTAAGTAATCCAATCAATAATAAAGCTAATAAAAGAAGAAGAGGAAAATATATTACAACTTCTCTAATAACTGGTGTTACTGCCGGTTTATTTTCTGCTCTAATCACCATTATTTTGTATCAACCTGCTTGGACTTCTGGAAGTATCAGAAGGGTAGTTGCTTGGGGAATCATTGGATTAGGAATAGGAGTAGCAGAAGGATTTTGTTGGTACTTTTTAACCACTGAAGGGGCTAGTTCTTTTTCACTAAATAGACTGGTAAAATCACCTGCATTTGGTTTATTAGCTGGTTTTATAGCAGCTTTGTTAATCGAAATTATCAGAGTGATAATTCAACTAGGAGGATATGAAGAACCTTTAGGATTTATGATTTTAGGAATTTGTTTGGGACTATCTTTAACCTTTTCTACCACTCCTGCTTATCAAGTTGCGCTGAGAGCAGGAAGAGGTTTTGGTATGAATATGCAGAAACTTGAAAACCATAAAAAGCCTAGAATTAATCCTGAAAACTCTGTGCCATTAAGTTTGATTTATTTCGATGATAATAATGTTATTGAAGAAGGTTTGTCAATTCAGCTACCAACCAAAAACAAGTCTACTATCGTCATTGGTTCAGCCGAAGGTTCGCATATTATTTTACCCGAAACTCCAGCAAAAGTAGCAACATTGATTTTAGAAAATAAGCAATGGAGGATTAAATGTTTTGTCGAAGATAAAGTCCAGATACAATCAAGATATCTGTTAGAAAATAGCCGTCCCCAACTATTATATCACAATCAAATACTAACCTTTTATTATGAGAAAGTACCTGACAAATTTTACCGCTTTATTTTTTATGATCGTTTCCTTGACCCCAGTACATAAACAAATAACTGTATTAAGTCGTACAACATTACTGGTTCTAACGGTTTCAGTTGAAGCGTGGTTGTGGTACAATTTACTTCAA
>NZ_JARVCN010000474.1:0-2085 GCF_038442745.1 Crocosphaera sp. Alani8 | reverse complement strand
GGTTCTCATCAGACTTAATTGAGGTCTTAGGGGATATTTAAAATTTCCCCTACTATTGATCAATAAAGGCTAAAAAGAAAGGGCTTGATTCTTGGTATTATTTTGTTAGTATAATTGTAAATACATACACTTTATCTGTGAACTATTAATAAACCAATCTCCATATAAAGGTAAAAATAACTGAAAAACCCGCTTGCTGTATCATTACAATTAATCAACGCACCATGCCCACATTACTTAGCCCACAAATTCAAATTATCCTAGAAGAATTATCTAGAGAAGTCAAAAGGATTTACCCTGAAACATTATCTGATATTATTCTTTATGGTTCTCAAGCACGAGGCGAGGCAGAGAGGGATTCAGATCTTGATATTTTAATTGTCCTCAAACAAGCTTTCGATTACTCTGAAGAACTTGAAAGAACCAGTCATTTTATAGCTGATTTGTCTCTCAAATACAATACCTTAATTTCTCGTTCATTTATTGATCAACAACGTTTGATTTCAGAAAAAAGTCCTTTTATTCGGAATATCCGTAAGGATGGAATTGTCTTATGCCAAATGAGCAACAAGGATTTTTAACTAAAGCTCAACGCAGTTTAGAAGCTGCAAAAATCTTAAAAGAAGAGGGATTCAACGAATTCGCAGTTTCTCGTGCCTATTATGCGATGTTTTATGTAGCATCTGCTTTATTAGAAAGAGAAGGGTTATCTTTTTCAAAGCATTCCGCCGTAATTTCTGCTTTAGGTGAGCAATTTGCCAAAAGGAATCGAATACCAAGAGATTATCATCGATACCTTATTGATGCTCAAGCACAACGTAATCGTGGTGATTATAATATTGACCCAAATATCAGTGAGTCTGATACTCAATTACTAATATCAAGAGCAGAGATTTTTATTGACTTTGTTATTAAAAATATTGACTCGATATAATTGCGCTTTGCGCTTATTTCTTAGCGAAAAATAAGGTACAATCATGGAAACTAAAATAACCGAAAGTCTTCCTCAACTGGAAGAGGAACTTGAGTTAATACTAGCATATCTCGACAGTGATAATCCGGAAGAGAAACAAGTCGCTGAAGACATCTTCAATGAATTGCTACCCCGTCTAGAAAGTAAAATTGATGGTTACATAAAAGTCATTAAATGGCGAGAGTCATTGATAGAATACCAAGAAAATGAAGCTAAACGAATTAGTGATTTAGCCCACACCAATAAGGAAACAGTTCAATGGCTAAAAAGTAAACTACAAGCTTTCATGGAACAACGGGTAGAACAACTTGGAGACAAGGGTAAACGTATCGAAGGGAAGCTTTCCAAGGTTAGTTTGTGTAATAATGGTGGTCGTCCTCCTATTTGGATTAACCAGGAACTTAAGGCTGAAGATTATCCCCAAGAATATAAAGAAACTAGAGTTCATATTGATCGTAATAAGATAGCTGAAGATGCGATTAATTATGATGAACTTCGGGACGAAAAAGGAACTTTGATTGCTAAAGTAATGCCTAGAGGGAAGCATCTACGAATTAAATAGAGAGTCAAAAATCAATACTTTTGTACAGAGGAATATTCTCAGAATGACACAAGTTAAAAATTGCCTCATCATTGATACTGAAACGAACGGAAATAAAGAAAAGCAGACTGTTCTAGAAATTGGAGCTATCTTTTATTCAGTAGAATATCAGACCATATTATCATCTGGAAGTAGTTTACTTTCTCTTGGATCTAATTCAGATATTGTTAATAATGCTGAATTAATCAACAAGATTCCTATTTCGGCTTTGAAAAAATCTCATGTAGGAGAATCCGGTTTTCGAGATTATTTAGGGACAGTTTACGATGAAGCTGATGCTATCGTAGCTCACAACAAAACCTTTGACCAGCCCTTAGTATTAGACTTAGGATTTAAGGAGAAACTATGGCTATGCACTTACCAAGATTTTGAGCTATTTCCTTCTGCTTACCTAGGAAAACGGGACTTAATTTCCTTGGCACAGTTTTATGGTGTTGGGATTAATATTAGTCACCGTGCTATAGCAATCAGGAATGATTTATGAGAATGAAGATGGGGTTTTTTATAGAGC
>NZ_JARVCN010000473.1:0-19286 GCF_038442745.1 Crocosphaera sp. Alani8 | reverse complement strand
CAAGCCCTTGCCTGGACTAGATTTAGTCGATGCGACATTTTTGCGTCGCTCCCCATTCCTACTGGCAATATTTTCGAGGACAGCAATATCTTGACCAGAAACTGTTAGGGTTAAGTCGGTTCCTGAGTAGGTGTAGTCAAAGCCAACTTGATTAAAAGAATCGTAATAAGATTGGGGTTCGATAACAATTTTATCCCCTTCCCTCACACTGAAATCCTTGATAGTATCGGTCAAGCCATCGACAACATAAGTAGGATCGTTATTGTCATCTCTTGCAGAGATAAAGGCAAAGGTATCAGCACCATCTCGACCGTAAAGTACGTCATTCCCAAGGCCACCATCCAGGGTATCGTTTCCAGTGTTTTCATAGGGAGTCGAGTTATTGGGGGCATCTTCCCAACCAGAACCCCCATCTAGGGTATCGTTACCAGCTCCTCCTTGAAGAATATCGTTTCCATCATGATCGTAAACAAAAGGAGTATCCCTTGCATCGCTATTGAAACCACCCAATAAGTAATCGTTATAGTTACGGCCTTTGATTAAATCATCGCCATACTTACCTACCATTTCATAAGAACCGCCAAACTCCTCGTTTTGTAGTTCGCTAGATAGGTTTTGTGCATAAATAATATCTCCTGCATAGGTTCCTTCTAAGGTTGTACGAGTTGCATTATTGGGAGACTTACTAATAGGTGTTTGTTTAAAGGTGGAGATTGTCCCTCCGTTATAATCCGTTTGCGTCAGTTGGCCCCAACCATCAGTTTGAGCATTTGTTCCTTGCACCATATCAAGGATTAAATCGGCAAACTCACCATCACTAATATTGCCATTACCTGTTCCACTGTAATTATTCTTGATGAAGAGGAAGTCTTCTGGGTCGTTTGCATCAAACTTTATACTAACTGTTACTCCTCCTGCGCTTGCTGTCATTTGGTAAGAAACACTAGAGGCAGCAGTGTCGGGAATTGAAGGTAAGATGATCTGGTCAACACCTATTTGGAAATCTTCAATGGTGATCAAATCGCGATTGGGAAAAGTTGCACTAATCCATTGATCCGCAGCGTATTCTTCTTTAGCTAAAGCGTCTCGAGTGGCAGCATATTGAGCCTCAATCTGCTTTTTATCAAGTCCATAGTTACCAATTTCTTGAAAAATACTGACTCCCGCTGAGAGAATATCGTCCACTTTAGGCACCAGGGAAGTCGCTGCACCGATAACATCTAAGGCAATATTCATCCCTAGTCGAGCATCTTCAATTCCTTGATCCGGTAAAGTAATTTCGTTGATGAAATCTCCTAATTTTTCGGCATCAAAGGTAAAAATAGGATCTGTCGACCCCTCAAGTCCAATCATATAGGTGGTAGAGCCAAAATCATTGCCTCGGATGCTGTATTCTTCACCCTCACCATGAGCGATCGCCGCAATGGTGGTCATTCCAGAAGCTGTACTAAAAACAGAACTAACTTTACTATTGCTACTATGTTCAAAGGCAATCTGGTCAAAGTTCTGAATAAAATCTGACCCTTCCGATCCATCTTTGGAAGCGTCCTTGTCTCGAACCTTCCAGTTTTGATTGCCGCTATCAAAAAGGGTAAAGTCACGTACATCCCCATCATAGACAACGGTACTTAATCCTGTATAACCATTGTTGATAAAGGTATTACCTCCTGAACCTCCTTGTAAGCGTATTGTTTCTATATTGCTAAAGGTGTCTGTTCCCAGTCCCGATAAGGAATTATTGGTAAGGGTAAAGTTAGTATTGCTCTTTTCGATAATGACATCGTTTCCACCTCGACCATCAAAAGTATCGTTACCAGACCCACCAGTTAGGGTATCATTTCCTGCTCCCCCTCTTAAATAGTCATTTCCTGAACCACCATTGAGATAGTTATAGTAGCTACTTGAGCCGTCATTACCTGCATAATGAGCATAAAGAGAGTCATTTCCTAAACCACCATAAAGAGTATCATTGCCAGCACCCCCTTTTAATTGGTCGTTACCCTTTTGCCCTTCTAGGAAGTCATTTCCAATTGAGCCATCGAGATAATCATCATAGTCTCCACTTCCACCCTTAAGGGTATCATCACCGTCTCCTCCATATAAGCTATCCTCTCCTTCTCCTCCATCTAGGCTATCATGGCCGCCTTCACCCTTAACGGTATCGTTCCCACTTCCACCGTTAAGGGTATCGTTAAGTACACCCCCAGTTATAGTATCGTTTCCACCTTCTCCATTAATGGTTTGGAAATAGTAGTATCGACGGTCTAGTCCTCCTTGCATAATAAAGGACAAATGTACCCCAGACCTTAAGTCTTCATCACTGCCGTCTCCTCTTATATTCAAGGTTGTCGGGTTGTTAGGATCAAGGCTCAAAAGTTCATGGGGAACATTAGGTAAGGGATGAGATGAATGTGAACTCATAATAAATTTCTCCTGAATTAACTAAGTGTTTGTTGTCTCTAAGCGGTTTCATTTGCTTACAGTCCTAATATCTTTCAAATCTCCAGCAGAAGAAATACAGGTTTATTCAGGAAAGTTCAGGAAAAAATTCAGGTCTTCTCCACAGAAAAGTTCCGGTATGGTGGAAACCCTTGGTATACCAGGGATACGAGGGTATTAAAAACATAGCTATAACTCACATCTTGCACCTTCAATAAAACTGGCTAGTTTGTAAGGGTTCAGCTATCAGCTATCAGCCATCAGTTGAAACATATCAATCTCTATCTTATGCTGTGAGTGAGATTAAACATAAGCTTAACGCTTTCAGCTAAGAGATGAAAGCCGAACGCTGTGCGATAGCGCGCCCTACGGAGTGAGGAACTGCTGAGTGCTTACTAATTTAAGTTTTTATGTACTGATGCAAGATGTCAGTATAATCGTTAAAACAGAAAAGTTCAGGTGTGTGAATTCCTGAACTTTTCTGTATTGTTTCTACTCCAAATCTCAGGCATTGTGGTAGACAAATGAAGTTGAAAACATCAAAGCCACAATGTCTAAGTTAAATGTATTCTGTGTTACCCACAAAAAAATTGATTTCCCTTCTGTTCCTGGGCTTCAATTAATTCAAGTTGGAGATAAAGCTAATTCAGAAAATTTTGCTAATTTCCGAGATAATATCGATGATAATATTGCCCATAAAAATTCTTCTTATTCGGAGTTAACTGCTTTCTATTATGTTTGGAAAAATCTACAAAGTCCCTTGGTTGGCTTTTGTCATTATCGTCGTTATTTAATGCCTTACTGTTTACGTGAATGGATCAATAATATTTCCTTAAAACCTTATGGTTCAGGGCATTTAGTTTCTGATGTAGATTTGTTTAACCAATTCAGTTCCCTAAAAGACAGTTATGAAAACTCTTTTTCTGAAGCGTTAGAAAACAGTGATATTTTACTACCTCACCCTAATTCTTTACCCCCTGGTGGTTTTATGGGTCAATATTTTTCTTGTCATCCTAGTTCTCCTTTTTTGAGAATGTTATCTATTCTTTCTGAGATGAATAATAACATGGGGATTATGGCTCATGAATTTTTCTTGAATAGTCGTCAAGCGTATTGGAATAATTTATTTGTTACTCGTTGGGAGATTTTTGAGGAATATTGTCAATTTTTATTTGAAATTTTATTTAGATTAGAAGCAGAAATTAAATTACCTGAATCCCCTTATCAAAAACGAGTATTTGCTTTTTTGTCTGAGCGATTATTTAATTTTTGGATTTGGTATAAAAAGCTCCATATTGCTACCTCTGATTGGTGTGTCTTAGAAAGCTCAATCATAACCAATGAAGCTCATCAATGGAGTGGAAAGGGGTGGTAGTGATTCCTCAATACCAACCCTTTCAAGGTGTTCTCATTACTCCCAAATTGTGGCAGCTATTCCCAAAAATATAGTAATAATCGAAGCAGTTTTGTAATTCAAATTACCACCCCAAGTCGCTGTATAAACTAATCGTTACAGAGTCGCTCCCTCGAGGAATTGCACTGATACAAGCACAAAGAGGTGTACCGTCTTCTAATTCTACCTCGCAAGCATGACAAGACCCCATTAAACAGCCGGTGGGAATGGTAATTCCTGCCCGTTTTGCCACTTCTAACATAGGTTCTCCTGCTTCAGCTTCTGTGGTAACATCGTCGGGTAAAAATCGTACTTTAACTTTCATAAAATATTCCTCAAGTGATTAGTTATTAAGCAATGGTTTTAAATCAACAAATTCTTCAATAAAATCGGCTATTTCATCTAAAACAACTTCTCTTTGTTCCCTATAATTACTAATTCCTGTAGGTAGAGAAGACAAACCTCTACGGTGTCTAAGATAATTTAGCCAACTTCTTCGCCAAGCTCCATTATCAAAAATACCATGTAAATAACATCCCCAAACAGATTGATTATTATTAACAATCCCTAAACTGCTGTCTTCAAATAAAGGTTGAATAGTTGTTCTGATGCGCTGACTTGTATTTTCAGATAAACGAGTAATCCCTTGATGAATTTCGTATCCCGTAATTGGAAATCCTGCGTATGGATAAACGGAACAAGTTTGACGTTGACAGACAATTTTTTCATGGGTTATAACTGTTTCCATCGGTAATAGGTTTAGTCCTCGATAAGAAACATCGCTACCTTCTAATTGATCAGGATCAAAGACCATTTGTCCTAACATTTGGAAACCACCACAAATTCCCAAAACAACACCCCCTGCTGCCACATAATTTTGTAATTTTTTCACCATCCCAGTTTCATGTAGAGTCATTAAATCATTAATAGTAGTTTTTGATCCTGGGATAATTACAGCATCGGGATGTCCTAAAGTATCATTTAAGTCTAAGTAAGTTAAAGAGACAGTTTTTTCAGCATCCAAAGGTTCAAAATCGGTAAAATTAGCAATATGAGGTAATCGTAAAACTGTTAAATTAATGTCGTTTTTTCTTCTAGTAGGTCGTTCTAATAAATCTAGAGAATCCTCTGAAGAAAAGGAAATATCTCGCCAAGGAATAACCCCTAAAACCGGAATCCCAGTATAGTTTTCTAACCACTCAATTCCTGAATCTAAAAGCGATCGCTGCCCTCGAAATTTATTAATCACAATTCCTTTAACTAAAGCTCTTTCTGAATCATCTAACAAATGTAGAGTTCCCACCACATGAGCAAAAGCACCACCGCGATCGATATCTACAACCAATATAGTAGGAGCATTGAGATATTTAGCCACTCTCATATTAGTTAAATCTCGATGTTTAAGATTAATTTCGGCGGGACTTCCGGCACCTTCACAAACCACAAAATCGTACTCTGCAGCTAAACGTTGTAAGGATTGAGTGATCATATCCCAACCTCGTTCAAAATACTTTTCGTAATAGTCTGCTGCTGTGGTGATTCCTGCTACTTTTCCCCCTAAAATAACCTGTGAAGTCATATTCCCTTGTGGTTTGAGTAAAACAGGGTTCATTTCTACTCTAGGGTTGATTTGTGCAGCCCAAGCTTGTACCGCTTGAGCATAACCAATTTCTCCCCCACCGGTGGTAACATAAGCATTTAATGCCATATTTTGTCCCTTAAAGGGGGTAACGTGCCAACCCCGACGGGCTAAAATCCGACAAATTGCGGTGGTAATAAAGGATTTTCCGGCATGGGAAGTTGTTCCCACCACCATTAAGGCTCTCATTTAATAATTAGACCTATATTCAGTGAGTAATCTATATTTCCATTTTGACATTCTTACTGCACTATGAGTTCGGCGCAAAACTCATATCTTGCACCTGTGTTATGAAGTGTTCGTGGGGTTATGGTCTAGGGGGAATTCCTATCTCTTAGTGCGCTGTTTTGTTTTTGATTATTAAGTTTTCTTGTGCTGGTGCAAGATGTCAGCAAAACAGTTTTCAAAATTATGGATTATGGTCGGATATAAATGTCAACTGTGTAAACCTATGTACACATAGCTGTAAACTTACTTTCTACAACTTCTCTTGTGTTCAACTTACAATTTACTTAGAGTTTTCTTTTTCTTGTAATCGTTGTAGTAAGCCATGTAAATGGGTGTTACTATTGGTGGGTATTCTCGGAGATGGCAATTCCTCGTTAGGCCAATTCGATAAATCAAAACAGATACACATGGGGGAAGCGACTCCCGCGACGGTTATGGGAACAGGTAAGCGGCAACGAGGACAGTCCATAAGTTCCCAAGCAGGGCTTAATAATTGCTGTATGGTTTGATCTGTTCCCTCTAAATAACAATCCTCCTCGCTACCCAGAATTTTTTGCCAGCATTGTTCAAATTCTCCCGAATAGTGATGTTCTCTAAAGATGACTTGAGGTTGAATCCTCTCCTGTCGTTTAGGACAAACGACTCCCTTACCCAGTTGAAACCAATGGGCAAGGTATTGTTTAACCTGTTCGTTGGAAGCCATAGTCATAGATTTTACTGACATTTTGCACCTGATTCTATGCTAACGTTTTCCTCCAGAATTCTATGGAAGAAAAACTATAGATTAGGATTTATTCAAATGTTTTGTATCCCATTGCAACTGTTGCCGAACAATGTCAGCAATTTTTTGCGCAGCACCGGGTTTTCCCCTAACTTCCAGTAAACGATGGTGAATTTGATTTAATTTTAAAGGATTTTGCAACCAATCTAATACCAACTGTGCCACCTGCTCGGGTTCTAATTCTCCTCTCAATTCCGGCACAATTTCTTCCTTTGCCCAAATATTCGGCCAAGCAAATAAACGCCCAGTTTTCACCACTCTTGCGTTGATTACTTTCGCCAACTGACTACCCACTAAGGGTAAATTAGCTAAAATACCAGGTATACCGTCCCAAGTTCGCATAGCATCCAACTGTTGGGTTGGCAGAAGGACAATCATGGGGATACCTAAAGCCCCTAGTTCTGCCGTATTCGCCCCCACTGTCGTTAAAGCTAAACAACATTGCTTTAGGTACTCATGGGCAGGAAATTGACCAATTAGTTCGACTTTCAAGCCTGTTTTTGTTTCCAGATAATATTTTTTCCCTTCTTGTCTCAAGTCACCCTTCACCCCTCCCATTGTCATCACAAAAGGGTTATATTCGGGGTCAGCGAAGCGAGCTAATGTTTCTATATCTATAGTTGGTGCTATGGGTAGAATAAAACGGGTTTGGGGATGCTGTCGATAAACCCACTCAGCAATAGCTAAACACAAAGGGACTCCCTGGGTTAATTTTCCTGCTTTCGACCCCGGCAAAATGCCGATAACTGGTTTAGTGGCCATCTCGACAAAATTTAACGATGCCGGTGAAAAATCCGCCATTAAATCCCCAACCACCCCTAGTTTGTGTCGATAGGACTGTGGAATAGCCTCCACTACCCTTTGATTCATCACTGCAAAATAGTCTAGCCAACGGTACCATCTGGCTTCCCATTCAGCATAAATTACAGTGCGGTATCCCAAGCGTTTTCCAATCATCAGAGCGTAAAACTGGTCTCCTCCCAAGAATAAGACAACCCCTTGTGGTCGCCAATCCCAATTATCGACGGTTTTTCCTCCTAATAAAAAAGGAAAAAAAGATTCACTAGATTGAACCCGGTTCACTTCGGGATAACGACGAGCAATGGAGGCCTCTTGTCCGGTACTGTGGGGACAAGGAGATAACATCACAGAAATTCGGATTTGGGTTGAGTCATCCCCCAACTGTTTTCTCAACGCCTTAACCACAGGTCGAACCCAGGTGGTGATTTCCCCTGGTCCGTTGGAGAGGATAACAACGTCAACGGGATTCATTATTCTTGCCAACGAGAACGAAGGGAAAGTTTAGGGGGAGTTTGACTTTGGGAACGAGAACGACGACGGACAAATCGCCGATTGGACTCAGAGCGTCGATGATAGCCCCCTGAGCGGTCATTTTCCCCTGATTCTTCGTAAATTTCCAGATATAGGGTTTGTTCCATCTGTTTAGCTGCGGTCGCTAAAACCGTTTGTATGGACTGTATATTACGTCCTCCTCTTCCATAGACCCGTCCTTTATCTCCTTCGTCAACCGCCAATCTAATCCAAACTCGTTTTGTACTGGGGACTTCTTCGCAATCAAATTTGAGGGAGTCTGGAGATTCCAACAAAGGCTCTATTAAAAATGCGATCAACTTCAGATAATTGGGGGGGAGAGAAGAGGATAAATTAGAGGTATCAATCGATTTAACCATTAACTTGTTCAAATACTTTTGCTTTTGCCAGGATGCTTCGTACCGTATCGCTAGGTTGGGCCCCTTGTTTGAGGCGAGTGACAATTGCTGGAACGTTGAGTCTAGTTTCATCGGTTCTAGGGTTATAAAATCCTAGTTCTTCCAGGGGACGACCATCCCGACGACTGGCACTATTAATGGCAACGATTCTATAACTAACTTCTCGTTTTTTGCCGTATTTTTTTAGTCTTAGCTTAATCATTTCGCTTCTTTTGACTCCTGATTTTGTCTTGGTTGTTTTTTGTTTAGCTCGAACTCCTTATTGTACCATGATCTTTTATCCCTAACGAGGAATACCCTGGATAACAGGACGGATACCTGTTCCATCGAATGGACCGGGGTTACCTCCCCAGTTAAAGTCGCTAATGCGTAGAGATATTGACCCCACTTTTAGTACCGTATTATAGCGTAAGAGAATGCTATAGGTTCGCCGATTGTATTCAACGTACAGATCGGTGTTGATTTCCTGGTCTGTATCGATATTATACGCACTCTGAACCCCAACCCGCACAGGCCCGTACAGTTGCTGAGTAATACCCCAGTTGAGGGTTTTTAAATCGGCAAAGCGATCGAACAAAAACGGCGAGGGATCTCCGCGCAACCCTTGACTGAAGCTAAGATTAAACCCTGTGTAGTCCAAGAAAGGTCGGGAAAAATTACCAATTTGTCCCGATAAGCCAATGGTGCCGGAAATAGACGGTTGAGAGTCCCCATTACCATAGAGACTAGTGACACCAGTTACCCCGGTAGAGAGAACTAAATAGGGCAGAACGGGGGTAGAGGTATATTTTAAGCCTTCTTCTGGGGTAGGGGGTAAAGCTTCCCCGAACCAAAGTAAGAAAGGCTTATTTACAGAAGCCGCCCCTTGAAATCTAGCTAAACTGACCCGGCGATCGTCCGAATTTGCATCTAAGAGACTGGCGCGATCGGTATCGGCGTTGACGGTTTGAATCGATCCTTGGTAGCTCAGTTGTATTCCCGTGTCCTCGATGGGAATCTGAGGAGAAACTACCAGTAATCCTAGGCTACTACGAACGGTTTGAAAGCCCAAAGAACCGTTAAAAAGACGATCGCGATAGTTGTATTCAAATCTTAGGTCATAGGGTCTTGCAGGTTGACCCAGACGGTACTGTACAAAGGTTTTTGTCCGCAGACGATCCTCAATATCTCCAAATTCTAGACTGGTTAGGGAAGTTCTGGAAAAAAAGGTGGTTTGGGGACTCAAGTTAGCGTTAAACTCGTTCACAAAACCGA
The DNA here is from genome assembly GCF_038442745.1 of Crocosphaera sp. Alani8. Taxonomy (NCBI): domain Bacteria; kingdom Bacillati; phylum Cyanobacteriota; class Cyanophyceae; order Chroococcales; family Aphanothecaceae; genus Crocosphaera; species Crocosphaera sp. Alani8. The sequence continues at coordinate 9,822 of NZ_JARVCN010000473.1, read as the reverse complement.
AGGTAGGAGGGCTGACTGCGTCGATATCGTCTTTATCTTCCTCGAATAAGTCCGTATTGCGATCGTCAACTGTGAGTCCTTCCGGTGAAATTCCTTTTTGTAAGTAATATTGAGGGGTTACTTGCCAACTGACGGTATCGGTGTCAACTACATTAAATCCCCGTTCTACAAAAAAACCACCTCGATCCCGATCATCGAAACCAAAACCAATTACCCCAGGTTGGCGATCGCGCCGATCAAAAATCAGGCGATCTTGGGTAGGAAAGGAGTTAGCTTGATCTAGCACTACCCTAGAATTGGTTAGCTTTAGTTCGTCCACTAACGGGGCGATATTGCGATAGGTAGCAGTTTCTGCCCGTACTTCTACTTCCGGGGGAGAAAAAGGATCGTTAGTTAAACGAGCATCTGTGGCCTCCCAACCGTCGGCATCGAACTCCATACGCTCTGCTTCAAAGCGGAGGCGGTTAATTTGTCCTCCAGTTCCTTGTCCGTTATTACCACCAAAATTCTCTTCTCCAAAGGACACACCAAAGGAGTAGCTGATCCCCTGAGCTTGAGTAATCCTTTGTAGGGGTTGTTGTAAGGCCAATCGTTCGTTAAGGGTTTGATTAGGAATTAGGTTGTTATCCACAGAGGTAGGTAGGGTAGGAGAAAAGTCCTGCCCTGTGCTGGGTTGATAAATCTCCCCATTGGCCTTGAAAATGATCCCACTATCTTGGACAAAATAATACTCGAACCTTTCTCCCCGTAGGGTTTGTTCTCCCCTGTCTAGAACCACATTCCCTTCTGCTACGGCGAATTGATCGGGAAGGTTAATCCAAAGGCGATCGGCTAATAAAACGCCGCTGGCAAAGCGCATGATAACTCTTCCCTCTGCGAAAACAACCTCCCTTTCTGCGTCGTATTCCTGGCGATCGGATACCAATTCTACAACTCCTAGGGCCTCTGTTGGTATTGAATCGAGGTTTTCTATTTCTCCCTGGGCCAAAGTGGGGGATGGTGTAATTGATAGTTCCTGGGGTTTCCCGTTGTTGTCTCTAGGTTTGAGCAACAAACGGCTAACTTTATCGTTTTCCCCCTTCAACTGGATCATTTCGGGAACCTCTGTGGTGTCGTCGGAGATGGAGAGAGACGACTTTGATGATCCCAGGTTTCCTGTACTGATGGGATCACCCAATAGATCAGCGGTTTGTTCACCAGTTGTTAGAGGAGAGGTAGTTTCTTGGTCCTGAATTTTGTCTGGTGGCGATAAATAGAATTCCACCACATCAGGGGGGTTACTGTAGACCTCTTCCTGCTGTGGAACCGTTATGGGGATATGTCCTGACTCAGAAGTTAATTGAGCCAAGAAAACCTTCCCACTGGGAATTTCTTGGGATGTCTCGAGATCATTAGTTATGGAGACGGGTGGCTTTTCTCCCTGAAAAAAAGCTATCGCTTGGATTTGGGCAGGGGGATTAGGTGGTGGAACGAATGGGGGCATCTTTGGATTGATAGCATCAAGCTCAAGGGTTTAGTGGCTACCTGCAGCGCGATCAAATGAGATGGAACAGGGACGAGTTGGATCTCGCCCCTATCGTTTTACTCACCTAACTTAACATAGCTAGATTTGAGCTTATTCAAAGTCCTTGCGTCCGGGGTTACGAGTTGGGTCACTCGACAGAAAACCAAAAACAAACAACGAAATGAAGAAGGCTACGACAATGTAAACAGCGATTTTTAAGGTTAGCATAGTATTCTGTTCTCCTTACGGGGATCAATCCCTAACAAATGTTAATAGTTCTTATCTGACTTTAACCCATAGATGGGCTTTTTGTCTTGGATTAATGAAGTCACCGGAATTAAGCACTAGATTAAGTTGAATTGAAAGGGTTTATGAAATAGTATAATTGTAAAAATATTTGTTTACATAATCATCTTATTTAATTCAATGGCACTGCTTACCACAGGTAAAGGATTTGTTCGCGCGCTTGAAAAGTCAGGTGCATTAGGGGTTTATGCTCCCTTAGAAGGGGGATACGAGGGACGCTATCAGCGACGCTTACGTACTAATGGCTACGATAGCTTCTCTCTATCCGCTAGAGGATTAGGGGATGTAAGTGCTTATTTGATGGGGGTTCATGGAGTACGACCTCCCCATTTAGGTAAAAAAAATATTGGTCAAGATGCTGCAGTGGGAGACGTTTATTTTGTCCAACCTATGGCAGCTTATCAACTTGAAAGCTTACCTGCTTCATCAAAAGGGTTAGTATTATGGATTATAGAGGGTTATATCCTGTCTAAAGCTGAATTAGAATATTTAGTTGGTTTACCTCAACAAGAACCTCGCCTTAAAGTTGTGGTTGAGTTAGGAGGAGAACGGTATTTCCGTTGGCAACCCTTAGAAGATTTAATTAAAGTAGCATAGGATAATTGGCTAGCGTCGAAACTAAGAAAAGTTGTTAGTAGAAGCTGCGCTAAAAACTCATCAATTTATGGCATCAAACTCAGGTATTATTATGACTATGATTTCTTAATCACGCTAAATAGTGTTGTCACTATGGAATGTTGTGTCTCTTTAAATGAGTTGACACATTGCTTGTAGCATATTAAGAATTGATACAATAGCTAATATAACTAAAGAGGGATCAAAGTAGAAGGTCATTATGTATATTGTCCAAGTAGCCTCGGAATGCGCCCCCGTCATCAAGGCAGGGGGACTGGGTGATGTTGTTTTCGGGCTAAGTCGCGAACTCGAAAACCAGGGTCATACTGTAGATGTTATTCTTCCCAAATACGATTGTATGCGTTATGACCATATTTGGGGATTACACGAAGACTATAATGATTTGTGGGTGCCTTGGGGAGGGGGTTCCATTCACTGTACAGTATTCGGTGGCAAGGTTCATGGACTTAACTGCTTCTTTATCGAACCCCATTCTAATGAGAGTTTCTTTAACCGAGGCAAATATTACGGAGACAATGATGACAACTTACGCTTTGCTTTCTTTAGTAGAGCGGTTTTAGAATATATGTGTGTTACTAGTAAGCGTCCTGAGATTGTCCACTGCCACGACTGGCAAACGGGACTACTACCTGTAATGTTATTTGAACAGTATAAATATAGAGGGATGGACAGCCAAAGGGTTTGTTATACCATCCATAATTTTAAACATCAAGGGGGAGGTAGTGTTGATATTTTACGGGCGGTTCAGTTAGATAATGACAGTTATTATATGAGTCCTGATCGCCTGAAAGATAACACTCTCCCCAATCACATTAACTTTATGAAATCAGGCATTGTTTACTCTAATGCAGTGAACACTGTCTCCCCCCATCATGCTTGGGAAGCTCGTTTTGGTAACGAGGGGTATAGTTTGGGTCATACCCTCTATGTTCATGAGGATAAGTTTAAAGGTATTCTCAACGGTTTAGACTATAAAGTTTGGAACCCAGAACTAGATGAGTATATTTCTATGCCGTTTGGCCCAGAAGATTTTGAATTAAAAGCTTATAACAAAAAAGGGTTACGAGAACGGTTATGGTTAGAAGAAAAAGATAGACCGATCATCGCCTATGTTGGTCGTCTGGATGACCAAAAAGGAGTGGGTTTAGTCCATCACGCCCTAGAATACGCCCTGAGACGGAGCGCGCAATTTGTTCTATTGGGATCGGCCACTTCTGACGCTATCAAGAATCTCTTTTGGCAGACAAAAAATCGTTTAAACGATCATCCCGACGTTCATCTAGAACTAGGTTTTAACGAAGAGTTATCCCACCTTATCTATGCAGGGGCAGACATGATGGTGGTTCCCAGTAACTACGAACCCTGCGGCTTAACACAAATGATCGCCCTAAAATACGGAACTGTACCGATTGTTCGTGGTGTAGGGGGTTTAGTCAATACTGTGTTTGACTACGACTACGACGAAACCCATCTCCCCGAAGAACGTAATGGCTTTGTCTTCTATCAAACCGATGTCACTGCCTTAGAATCAGCTATGCACCGTCCCCTAGAGTTATGGTACACCGATCGCAAAGCATTCAATCAATTAGCCATCCAAGGAATGCGTTGTGACTATTCTTGGCGACAACCTGTTGAACAGTATGTGGAAGTTTATGAAAAAATCAAAGTCTAATTGCTGTTGATGTTGTCTCCTGTTATAACTAAATCAGGTTATGACAGGAGTGTTTTATTTTCTAGTGAGGAATATTGGAGTCAATGTGTGGGTAACATCATCAACTAGCAACGTTAAAACCCCCACTGCTATAGCTTTAGGTAATTTTGACGGTATCCATCTGGGACATCGAAAAGTTCTCAAACCGATCACAGAACTTGGGGGAGACTATATCCCCACCCTTGTCAGCTTTACCCCCCATCCTCAAGAATTTTTTAGCGGTGAAACGAGACAATTATTAACCCCTCTCGACGAGAAGGTGAAAATATTAGAGTCTCTCAAAATTAGACAATTAGTCCGTTTACCCTTCGATGGTGCCATAGCAAACCTCAGTCCTCAAGCCTTCATCGAAGATATTTTAGTTCGCAAGTTGAACGTCAAATACATCAGCGTCGGGAAGGACTTTCGCTTTGGCAAAGGAAGAGAGGGCAACGCCGAGACACTGGAAAAAGTAGCTCAAACTTGGGGCATTTCTGCTCACATTACCAAATTGCAATCTAGAATAGGGGAAGATAGCGGTTTACGCATCAGCAGTTCCAGAATTCGGCAATGTTTAGCCGCTGGGGATGTGGCAGAAGCGAGGGAGATGTTGAGTTATCCCTACTCATTGGAAGGAATAGTGGTCAAAGGACAACAACTTGGCAGAACCATCGGCTTTCCTACCGCTAACTTACAGGTTCCTTCAGATAAATTATTACCCCGTTTTGGGGTTTATGGTGTGCGGGTTATTTTAGCCACACAAGAAGTCATCAACGGAGTAATCAATATTGGCAGTCGCCCAACGGTAAAGGGTCAACTTCCCACAGTAGAAGTGCATCTATTAGATTGGTCAGGGGACCTTTATGGAACGTTTTTGAGGGTTCACTTAGAAAAGTTTTTACGACCTGAACAAAAATTCCCCTCCTTAAATGCTCTGCAAAAACAGATTATGGAAGACTGTATTGTCGCCCGTCGAATACTAGAATGATAATAGGTTAATCCATGTAACAATTTACAACTATTTACGAGTTTATGTGGATAGTGGGGAACATTGTAAGAGAGTAATAAATTATCTAAAAGGTTGTTCACAGTATTTTTCGGGAGGTAAGCCGTGAAAGATAAAATGGACTTAAGCGATTTTTCCGTATTAGATCTGTTTAGCTTGGAAGTGGAAACCCAAGGAGAAATTCTCAACGATAACCTGCTCACCCTAGAAAACCAACTGCAAGACTCTCCAGATGCCAAAGGCTCTCTTTCCCTATTAGAAGGCCTTATGCGAGCTTCCCACTCCATTAAAGGGGCGGCCAGGATTGTACAAATTGAACCAGCAGTAAAAATTGCTCATGCGATGGAAGACTGCTTTATGGCTGCTACGGAGCGAACTATCACCATTACCCCAGATCATATCGATTGTCTCTTACGAGGAGTGGACTTTTTACAATCTATCAGAGAAGTTGAACAGGATGAATTTAACAGTTGGCTAGAGCAACAAGAATCCAACGCCGAGGAGATTGTTGAGGCTATTGCTAAAATCATGAATCCTCAAAATCCTCAACCAGAAGAAGAGCAACCTTCCCCTGAGTTCGATTTATCCTTAGACGATGTTTTTCCTGAAGACGAAGAAGAAATTTTATTCGATTCAGATAGCAACAGTCCTCCTACTTTTGTAGAGGAAGAATCATCAGAAACCGAACAGATAATTAGTTGGATGGAGGAGGAACAAGAGTCCATAGGAGACTTTGATGGCTTAGCCGCCAGTGACTCTAGCATGGATCAAGAAAATGGCACCTCCAATGCATCTTTGATGACTGCTTCAGGGATGATGAGTTCTAAGGATCGATTTGTCAGGGTTAGTACAGATAATTTAAACCGTCTCATGGGTTTAGCAGGAGAATCTTTAGTGGACGCAACAGCTTTGGTTCCTCTATCTGAGTCTTTTTTAAGTTTAAAAAAAAATCAACTAGAATTATCACAATTATTAGAACAATTACAAGTTAACTTACTGCAAACTTCTATATCAACAGAAGTAGAAAACTATTTGAGTGACTTGATTCATAAAGAGCGAGAGTGTCGGGAAGTTCTCAACGATCGCTTAAATGCTTTAGAACAGTTTAGTTATCGTTCTTTCAATTTATCTGATCGCTTATATCGAGAAGTTATTGCTACTCATATGCGTCCTTTTGAAGAAGGGGTGAGTAGTTTTCCCCGTATGGTTAGGGATTTGGCCAGACAATTGAAAAAACGAGTTAAGTTAGAGATCGTGGGCAAATTCACCATGGTGGATCGAGATATTTTGAGAAAATTAGAAGCCCCCCTAACGCAAATTTTGCGTAATGCTATTGATCACGGGATCGAGTTTCCTGATGAAAGAGTTGCGGCAGGAAAACCCCCAGAAGGAACAATAAATTTAGAGGCAAATCATCGTTTCGGGATGCTCTCTATTACCATTTCTGATGATGGAAAAGGTATCTGTTTAGATAAATTACGGGAATCTATTGTTAAAAAGGGTTTAGTTCCAGAGGAAATGTCTCAGCAATTAAGCGAGAGTGAGTTAATGGAATTCATTTTTTTACCTAACTTTTCAACTGCCAATCAAGTCACAGAAATTTCTGGCAGAGGTGTGGGTTTAAATATTGCTAAGACTATGGTTCAAGAAGTAGGGGGAAATCTTCAGGCTGTTTCTAAACCAGGAAAGGGCATGAATTTCCATTTTCAACTGCCTTTAACTCTATCGGTTATTCGTACTTTATTAGTGGAAATTGCAGGAGAACCCTATGCGTTTCCCCTCTCTCGAATCGATCAAATTTTGAACCTGAGTTTTGATGAGATTTATTCTGTTGAAAATCGACAGTATTTTATGTTGAATAATCAAAATATTGGCTTGGTTAGGGCTGAACAAGTTTTAGAGTTAAGTTCAAATTCTCCCCCAACAGAACCTTTATCTGTTATTGTTGTTAGCGATCAAATGAATCGTTACGGTTTAGTTATTGATCGTTTTTTAGAGGAAAAAAGTTTAGTAGTTCGTCCCTTAGATCCTCGCTTGGGTAAGGTTCAAGATATTACTGGGGCGGCTTTACTAGAAGATGGTTCACCAATCCTGATTCTTGATGTTTTAGACTTAGTACGTTCTCTTGATAAAATTTTGGCTAATATTTCTATTAATCATGTTAAAACTCAAGAGGAAAGGAAGTGGCATCAATCTAGTAAACATATTTTAGTGGTTGATGATTCGATTACAGTCAGAGAGATGGAGAGGAAGTTGTTAGAAAATCAAGGATATCAGGTTGATGTTGCAGTGGATGGAATGGAGGGATGGAACGCTGTTCGTGTTGGTAACTATGATTTAGTTATTAGTGATATTGATATGCCTCGTATGAATGGAATTAAATTGGTTCATAATATTAAGAATAATCCTCAACTTAGATCTACTCCTGTTATTATTGTTTCTTATAAAGATCGAGAAGCGGATCGCCTACAAGGTTTAGAAGTAGGTGCGGATTATTATCTGACAAAAAGTAGTTTTCATGATGATACTTTAATCAATGCTGTTATTGATTTAATAGGTAAAAATGATGCTTAAACTCATATCTTGCACCTGTGTAATCAAGTGTTAGTAAGGTTAGGATGTAGGGATAATTTCTATTTCTTTATCTTGTCGAGAAAGACTTAATACTGAACTCCGAACTCCCAACTCCGAACTCAAATTACTCATCTATTTGTAAGCGATAAATAATAGTATTAGGATCGACTTGATTAATAATGTTTTTTATCACCATACTTGGTCCCAAATTTCCCCAACTACACCCTTTTTCTAAATATTCTTGTGCAGCTTTACCGATAATATAAGTACCGTAAGCAGCTAATCCACTTTGTAAAATAGCGGTACTCCCATAGGTCGTTAAAATAGCAGGATTTTCCAGAAAGCTTGACGCAGCTAATGCTGTTTTCCCTAACCCTAAGATTAAATTTGTCGCAATTTGTGCTACTAGAAGACCTCCAGAGCTTAACAAAATTTTACGCCATAATTTCCCTGCTTCGTGATTAGTTATTGGCAATCCGTATAATCTAGCTAATGAACGAATTAACATTAAATCTGTAACACTTCCTGCCATAATATCAAGAATGCCAATAGGATTAATAGCAATTGCTACGGACTTATATTTAATATATTTCCAGATGATTTCTTCTGCTTTTTCTTCTCTATTTTCTATGGTTTTTTTAGCAATACTTTCTTCTGCTTTTTTAGCTTTTTGCAAAGAATTTAAACACAATAAAGATTTTCCTTCTTGATTTAAAATAGTTAAAATTTTGTTTCTTAATTCATCGATTTGTGGTGGTGGAGATTCCCACTCTTGTGACGTTTTTCCATCGGGATATTTAACTAAAACAGGTATGGATTTAGGAGCAGCCGCTACCCTAACAATATCTTCAGGAGATATCAATGATTTCTGCTCTATATTATGGTCTTTACCTATTTTCTGCAATTGTTGGTAAATAGTTTGAACATCCTTGTGGGGATAGAGATCAATTTTATTGAAAACTAAAATAATCGGTTTTAAAGCTTTCTTTAAGTTCAAAAAAGCCGTATACTCAGTACGAGTAATATCCTGAGAAATAACAAATAAAATTAAGTCAGCTTCGTTAGCAATATTTCGCGCCATTATCTCCCGCTCTTTTCCGTCTATTTCGTCTAATCCAGGAGTATCAATAAACTCAACCTTGAGGTCACTGTTGGCAGGAGTCCAATAAACAGATTGAGGCCATTTAGTTACGCCATGAATTGGTCCACTTTCTAGAATATTTTCACCCATTAAACTATTGATTACAGCAGATTTTCCTCGACTAACTAAGCCAAATGTAGCAATTTTAATCAGATTGTTTTCTACTTTTTCAAGAGAAGCTTTCAAAGCTTGTAAATCTTGTTTTACTGCGGCTTGAAGCTCTAGATCTGGAGGATAATTCCAATGACGGCGGATGCTAGTGTACCAAGATAAAGCTTGTTGAAGACTAGCACGAGTTTGTTGGAGATGGGTGTCTTGTTTAGCCAAAGTTAATGGAGAATTAATAATTAAAAAATGGATAAGCTATGAAAGCCAATTTTTTAAAATTATGATACCTTAAAAAAGTTGTTAACCATCGATATATATGCGTTTATTTATTGCACTGGTTTTAGGAACTTTTTTAGTAGTAATGGGCTGGCAATCTAACCTCTTTGTCACGGATACACAGTTACCCCCTCAAGACGACTATGTAAACTATATGTGGGAAGTCCATCATCAGGAAAGCCCTATTCCTACAGATATATTAGCGCAAGCACCAACAGAAGACGATCCCGTTAGTGCAGAGATGGTAACCTACGGCACAATAGAAGGAGAAGCGATCGCAGGTTATCTCGCCTTTCCCACAGAAGCTGATCGCCCCTTACCTGCTGTCATTGTTATCCACGAATGGTGGGGACTCAACGATAATATCAAAGCCATGACCCGTAAAATTGCAGCAGAAGGTTACACCGCCTTAGCAGTGGATATGTACGGGGGAGAAGTGGCCGAAACTCCAGAAAAAGCCAGAGAATTAGTCACCGATGCCAGAAATAATAGCGATCGCCTGAAAAATAATCTTTCCTTAGCTTATCAGTATCTTCTCAAAAAGCCAGGGGTCACTCGCTGCGAAAACTTAGGCCAAACAT
>NZ_JARVCN010000472.1:0-2094 GCF_038442745.1 Crocosphaera sp. Alani8 | reverse complement strand
TGCTAATTGCTTATTTTTTTGTTTTGTTTTTTCTTCATGAATAATGCAGGTTAGTGCTTCCTGGGCTAAGAAAAATTTTAACGCCCTCAGAAAAATGTCCACTGATCAGATCCGCTCTAAATATTTTCAAGTTCTCGCTAGTAATGGTTACGGAAAATTAGAAGGGGTTGGGAAATCAATGAAATATATTCCCTTTGAACAACGGTTTGGGTTTTCTGAATCTAATCATCCAGAAGTTGATGAAAGTTGTGAAGTTTCTGGTAATTCGATGGAGATATCAATCGGTGAAATGCCTATTCAGACTTGCTTTAAACAAAAAGTTGCTAAAATTGATGACTTAACCTACTCGAAAATTATAGACAACTTACTAGACAATCAAAGTGGTTACTCAGAAAATCATCAACTTATCAATCAATCACCGTCAACAATAGATGAGAAATCGGTTACAAAGGTTGAGACTCCCCCTCAATGTGAAAATCAACCATCAAACCTTGAAACAGTCACCAATCAACAATCAGAGGTTGGTAATATTTGTACTTTAGCCGAGAGTGAAAATGAGAACACAGAACTGGTGACTGATATTGAGTGGTTAATAAAGGTGCTAGAAGATTTGGAAAATAATTGTCCTCACTACACCACCGATGAAGCTGATGCCTTGTTGTTAGAAGTTAGTCAAAAAACTGAGGAGAATGACCACCTCTTAAGGACAAGTTACCCTAATTATGCAGATCGCTTTATATCAGCCTTAACCAAAGCCGTTAAAAAGAAGCCGTTACCTGTCTCCCCTACACTCGATGAGCTAAAATCCCTGCTATTAGCTTGTCAAACCTGGGTTGAGCTTAAGCAGTTACACAAAGAACATCCAGAACAAACCAAAGCGGTGTACAAGGCTTTGAACCCATCTCAGCAAGTACAATTAGATGCGATCGCTGCTACGGAAGTTAATCAGGATGTCTTTAAATATGTGGGGTCACAACGCAAAGTCGATGGTGTGGAGATAGAACCTGGAACGCTGGTTTACTTAGACCCTCAATCGAATAACAAAAACCGATTACATCTTAAAGTCCGTCTCCTGCAAGGAATCAACCAAGGTTGGCAGAAAGTGGTTGAGATATCTCGTGATGCCCTAGAAGCTGTTGAAAAAGCTGTCAACGAGGGATTAGATGCCATCGAAGGACAACAGGGTAATCTACTCGACGGGCAAAGTTAGCTGAGGACGCAACCATGACGAAACTATTGAAAGATAAGGCTTCTGTGAAAAATTCAAAGCAGGAGTCACAGGATACTATTGCCCAAATCAAGGCCATTTCGTTGCACCCGCCGTATGCTTCTTTGATTAAAATGGGACTGAAGCACTTTGAGACACGCAGTTGGCCCACTAACTACCGAGGAAAATTGGTTATCTGTGCAGCCAAGAAAAATACTAACCAGCAACAATCGAGCTATTCCGCTTTGGCTTCAGAGTTGGGCATTGATTTAACACTGCATCCCTGGGATAGTTTACCCTTGGGAGAGGCGATCGCTGTTTGTGATCTCGTTGACTGCATTGAGATGACCGAAGATTTTATTAATGAGCAGTCAGAGACTGAACAACGGTGTGGACAATGGGAACTGGGTCGCTTTGCCTGGAAATTGGAGAACGTAAAATCATTGCCATTACCCGTGCCTATTAAGGGGAAGCAGGGTTTGTGGAAAATCGACCCTGACGAGGTTGAGCAATGGTTGCAAGGTTCCGATGATGGGGATGTCATTGTATCCGAAGTGAGCCAATTTGAGGAGTTAACCAATGATGAGCAACAGGAACGGCTACGGTTGGAGCGGAAGGTTGAACGAGCATTCTATGAAGCTGGCAAAGCGTTACAGGAGTTACGGAAAAAACGGCTTTATCGTTCTACTCATGCTACTTTTGAAGAGTATTGTCTTGAGAGGTTTGGGTTCAAGCGTAGACACCCTTATCGTTTAATTGATGCTGCAAAAGTTGTAGATAACTTGCTTGAAATGTGTCCAAATTGGACACAAAATGAAACTGTATCCAAAAGCCTGGCGTGGGGACACGAATACCTGAAAGCCTTACCAGATGACGAAAAGAGCCAA
>NZ_JARVCN010000471.1:0-2099 GCF_038442745.1 Crocosphaera sp. Alani8 | reverse complement strand
TTTGCACACCACGGAGTGACCTTATGGAAAAAGCCCTAAGATGGGCATATTAAGGATAACCCGTTAATAGTTTAATTATGGTGTTCCTTCTTCCCTCTCATCCCTGGCGCATAAGCTACAGCAGCAATGAAAATAATCCCATTGCGGATTTTTACATTCCTGCATTAGAAAAGGCGGTACAGTACGATCGCAAGTCAGGTTTTTTCAATAGTGCCATCCTGTCTAAAGTGGCCAGGGGTTTAGGAGCCATGCTTTATAATGAAGGGAAGATGCGGTTAATTATGGGCTGTCAATTTTCCCCTCAAGATTTAACTGCTATACAACAAGGGTATGAATTAAAAGAAGCGATCGCTACTTGCTTAGATAGAGAATTAGAGCCTCCGAAAACCTTTGTCCAACTAAAACATTTTGAGATATTAAGTTGGTTAATCGCCCATCATTATTTAGAGATAAAAATTGCTATCCCGTTGAAAAACAATGGCTTACCTGAACCTGATAAGCCCTTAGATACTCGTCATATATTCCATGAGAAAACAGGAATCTTTACTGACGTAAAGGGTAATCAATTAGCTTTCAGTGGGTCAAATAATGAGTCCATTAGTGGATGGGAACAAAACGTTGAGTCATTCCATGTTTATTGTTCTTGGGAAGGGGTCAGAGACTTAGAACGAGTCAATGAAGAACAATATCGGTTTGACCAATTGTGGCACGACTTAGCCCCTAATGTACGGGTGTTTAATATTCCTGAAGCGGTTAAACGGAAGTTATTGAGATATACCCCAACCACAAAACCCAATTGGACGGCTGCAACCGAACAGGATACTCGTCCTATTTCTATCGAAGAAATTCCTAAGAATCAAGAAACGCCTTTTGATGAAACTATTATAGAACCCGAAGAACCTCAATTAGATGACGTAACTATTGAAGCCGAAAAACAAGAATGGCAAGTCTTAAAAGAACTACATAAACATCCAGGTTGTTTAGATTATTGTCTAAAATCTATTCCCATAACTCCCTGGATACATCAATTAAAAATACTCAGACAAATGATCACTAAATGGCCTCAATCGGTCATGATTTGTGATGAAGTAGGTTTAGGAAAAACGATTAGTACCGGAATTTTAGTCCGTTATTTATTATTATCCAAGCAAGTTAAACGGGTTTTAATTTTAGTCCCTGCTAGTGTTCAACCTCAATGGCATGAAGAACTTAGAGAAAAATTTAATCTTCATTTTTGGAGTTATGACAAGGGACTATTCAAAGATACTTATGGTGAAACTTGTCAATCTATTGAGAACCCTTGGAATGAAAAAGAGTTAATTTTAGCCTCATCTCATTTAGTCAGAAGAAGGGAACGAACTCAGGAATTATTAGATGCAGAAAACTGGGATTTAGTGGTTCTTGATGAAGCCCATCATGCCCGTCGTCAAAGTCCTCAAAAGCGAGATGATACGCCCAATTCCTTATTACGTTTAATGAGGGAACTAAAACCTAAAACACGATCATTATTACTATTAAGTGCCACACCGATGCAGATTGACACAGTAGAAATATTCGACCTACTTAGTTTAGTTAACTTAAAAGGGGAATGGCAATATCAAGATAATTTCTGTGACTATTTTGATAGTTTATCCTATCCTCCTGACCGATTACGGTTAGAATTCTGGCAGAGGATGTCAAAAGATTATTTTCAACAGGGGGGGCAACTCTGTCCCCTATTAGAACAACAACTGACTAAGCAAGATCGTTTACTACTGTATCGTTTAAAAGATATCTGGCAAAGTGGGATGGCCATGGTCAATCATAAACAACTTTGTCAGGAGAATAACTTTATTAATGCGTCTCGTCAGTTCCTCACTATAAATACTCCCCTTAAAGATTTAATGTTTCGGCATACTAGGGATACTCTCAGAGAATATTATCGACGGGGCATTTTAGATAAAGATGTTCCGATACGGGTGGTCTTTGATAATGCGATCGCTCTCGAAACCAACCGAGAAGTTCCCCTTTACCAAGCAGTTAGTGATTATGTTCGGCATTTTTATAACCTGGCTCAACAAGAACAACGACAGGGACTAGGCTTTCTCATGACCTTATAC
>NZ_JARVCN010000470.1:0-19382 GCF_038442745.1 Crocosphaera sp. Alani8 | reverse complement strand
ATCTATTAGTAAAGGGTTTTATAAGGGGGTTAAAAAGAGCGGATTTGGTATGACTATGAATTTTTGCACCAGCAAATGGAGGACAGACAAACTTATATAAAAAAAAGTATCGATGCTCAAATTATGGATTTAGCTGATGAAATTGCTTATGCAGCACATGATTTAGAAGATGCTATCAGCTTTGGTTTTGTTAGTTTGGCTGAGATGATGCACGAATTTGATATTAGTGATAAATATAAATCTGCTAGTGAAAAATTTAAAGAAATCGCTTATCAATCCAGAGAAGTAGCCACAAAAGCAAAACGCCTTGGTACATCTGAAGAATACTCATTTATTCTCAGAAAAGAATTAACGTCAAATATTGTTCATCACCTGATTTTAGATATTGGCAAAGTAGAATGTAAAGATGGCTCAGAGCAACTTGGATATAAGACTTTAAGTAAATTAGCTGAAGGTCTAAAAAAATTAGTCTTTAAAGCCCTATTGAGAAAAAAAGATATTCAGCTTTATGAAAAACAAGGAGAACGAATTATTAGAGGTCTTTTTGAAGTTTATAATGATCCAAAATTCAACAAAGATTTATTACTCTTGCCCCCAGAACTACGAGCCATCGCCCATGCCCAAACAGATAAGACTCTATTACAGCGAGTAGTTATTGATTATATTGCAGGAATGATGGACTCATTCGCAGTAAAAGAGTATCAAAGATATTATGGAGCATCATCTCTAGACATAATTTATCAGCAAAATAGGGGAGAATAAAATGTTATATCTTGAACATAATGTGGTGGATTTAGTTGTTAGCAAAAGAAAAAAAGATGGTTATATCAATGCTAGTAAACTAACCAAAGCTTATGAACGGCAAACGGGAAAATATAGAAATCCTAATGCTTGGTTACGAAGTCAAACCAATTAATACAAAACTTAAACCTACTTCAATTGACAATGATAGGTGATATTTCTCCCACAAGAGCTTAGGCACACATCCCCTGTTCAATAGTATTTATAGGAGAGGTGTGACACCCTACACTATCCCTCTCAAACCATCGAGCAAAAATACTCATGCGGTCATCAGGGTTTAAACTCATCATCTTATACTCCCTAATTCTTTTACCATTGACCCGCCGTTGTCCAATACAAGTCAACTTAATTCCAAGCAGCGACTCCAACAACCGTTGACCCACACCCACAGGGGTATCCCTTTCAGGACTAATGCTCATATTCAAATACTCTTTAATTTGCTCCCTATTTATTGGCTGACAAATAAGCTCAAACCATTCCCTTAGATTGTCGTGGGTAAACACTTTATCAGGGTCAAAAAATTGCTTGATGTTAATACATTCCAATGCCTTAACAACAGCAGAAAGTACAGCCTTATTCACATCCGGCGTAAACCCTTTCCCTGGACTATTTTTAGTTAACTTCTCTACCTTCTTTTTATCCCTTTCTTTAAGAAACGGTTTACCCGTTGTCAAATAGTAGTGTAAAGTCAACTTACCAAACCAACCCTCATCATCTTTTTTAACCATGTCAGGGCTAATGTCTTCCGTACCATAACGACGGCATAATTCCCCTTTACGCTGGCGATGTCGGTCTTCTTTGCTTTTCTTTTTCTTCTCTTTTAATTCATTTAATTCGGCATCACTAGGGTTCTTTTGGGCAGAGATACTCTGATTTTCTTGGTTATAATTTTCCTCTTGATTTGCCTTAATCATCCCTTTAATTTCCTCCGTATCTGACTTTTCCTCCTCAACCGAATCAGGCGTAGAATTAATAATCTCATACCCATCTTCTGCTAATTTGCTGAGGATAAACTCTCGATAATGACGATAGCCTAAATTAACTAAACAACACTTTTTAACCCAAGTCGAAAGGTGTTCAGGGTGTTCTCCATCTAAGGCAGCTAAAGTATCACTTTGAGCCAGTAAATTCAGATTAGTGGTAAAGACTTTCTTTTGACTCTTTAATAACCCTCGATGATCTGTCGCGCCATTACCAATGCGAGTTGATGAGGTTTTTTTAACATACAAATAACGAGGGACATCATCCCTGACTCGTTCGATGGTTTGACAGACAGCTTCAACAGTTTGCACACCCCCGGCAAAACAGTAGACCCCATCAAAGTGCTTGACATCGATACTCACCCCTGTTTCTAATACCGGGGAGGTGATCACAATGTCATAGAGGGGGAGAACCGCATTAAGATTCCCCATAACCCCATCGGCAGGGTGTGACAGTTCCGTTGACGATTCCCCATCCACTCTTAAAATCTTGAGATTAAGATGCTTAAAGACTTGTTTGATGAGGATTTCAAGGTTAATGGTTGACCATTGACTCCTGGCCTTTTGGGCTGCGGTGTGAATAATAATTTTTTCTCCTCGCTCAATGGCCTCAAAGATTTGTTTGAGAAGCATTTCAGGAGAGTCGAAATTATAAAGAATTCGTTTCCCTTGGTTGGGGTTATAGTGATTTTCTACGATCCATCGCTTGACCGGATGGCCGATTAACTTCTCCATGTACTCGATGGCCAAGGGTGATAAATCAGCATCAGAGAGAAAGATTTTCCCACCGCCTTCAATGACATTCTGCACCAACTCTTTAAACGTTTCGAGCATGGGTACACGATTGAATTTACAGGTAGGAGAATTTAAAGCGTGCCAGATCACTTGGTCAGCTTCATCAAGCATTAATATGGCTCCTGACCAATTATGGGGCTTAAAAGGCGGATTGGCATGGGGATGAAGAGAATCCACACAGAGACTATAACCCAGTTGCCGTCCTGCTTTGGTTAATTCGGTGCGGTATTCTATGTTTAAGCGTCTTCCCAGTTCTTTGGCCAATTGTTGTCGGTGTAATGGCACTAGGATGGGAATGCCCTGGTCTAAGGCAATACCAGCGATTTTGGCAAGTAATTCGGTCTTTCCTGTTTTCTTAGCGGATTTTATGCCGATTAATTGGGCATTGTCAGGAATTTCTATATCTAAGTAACGTTGGTTAACGTTTAGGTCAACTAAATGGGAAATACTGGTGAGATTTTTATTGTCCCATTGGGGGAAGGAAACGGCACTGTTGATGACGGTTTTAGCTAAGTCAGCCCCTTGGTTAACGATGAGGTCATCGAGTCCTTTGCCTAACAAGGCATCCCAGAGAACAATGTGAGGCTGGCCACCGGCTTTGGATATGGCGATCGCCAGTCTTCTAATACCTTTGATGACGGCTTGTTTGGCTTTGGGGTTGATATCACGGTCAAAGCCGATGTTAACCCGTCGTCCTTTGACTAGGGGAATTAATTCGGGGATGAGGGTCAGGGGAATGATATTCCCCTCTGAGTCTTTGTTTTTTGCCCCACATTGGCAGCCAAACAGGGAAATGGTAGGAATTCCTATAGAGAGGCTAGAAAGGGTCTTCTTGACCCCTTCTGTGAGGGTTAAGGGTATGGTGGTGGTTTGGAACCATTCCCAATATCCCTTAATGACAATGTTCTGCTCTCTTAGTTCTTTCGAGAATTCTGATAGCGCAAAATCCGCAAGAGGTGCTGTCCCCTGGATGATAGTCGGCGATGTAGTTGGGGTATTGTTGATTGAACCATTCAACAACTGTAACCAGATGTTTTTTGCGTTTTCGTTTGAAGAGGAAATGCCCTTGTCCTTCCCCTTGTTCTTTCCAATGCTTAAGCAATAGCCTTCTAAGCTGTTCAGGAGTGTTGTGTTGGTCACTACTAAACCCTTTAGCCATTGAATTAACCTCTCTGGTAACGGTTGCTGATGTTCGATACACATAGCCAACCACGTTAGGGCTGGCACGGGGGGCAGGTAAGGAACGTCCCCTATGCCTCTGGGGGCGTAATATTTTCCTGTTTTGTTCCCTGTGTCGGCTTGACCATAAACTTTGGTTTGAAACAGTTTGCCATTTTCTGAGTAGAAGGCCGCCCCAAGAAGATTGGGCTTGGCTTGATGACCAAATCGGGTGTATTTCCATCCCAGGAGGTCATATAAGGGCGTTTCCGTTACTTCTTTGGTAATGGAGTCAATTTCGAGGTCGGGGACGATTTTGACGGCAAAATCGTAGAGGTCAGGGGCGATTCCTGACGATGTGATGAATTCCTGACGGATTAAGGGGTTATTGATCACGCTTCCCCCTTCTCTTTAAGTGACAGCCAGAAAGGGTTAGGGATTCGGCGATGCTTAAGGGTTGCAGAGGATTTCCAGACAGCAGAATTGTAGGCAATACTTGTCTGTTCCCACCGAAATGAGGTAGGATTAATCATAAGTATTATTGTATTTTTGCAGATACGCAACGAACCCTGCTTTTCGGTGGAATGTAGAGCGGGGTTTTGTTGTGTCTTATGATTTAGTATATCTTAATTGTTCTACTCCCCGAACTTATTTTCAACAAAAGGTGATTAAGATTTTTTACGATTTCGATATTTTTGAATATATTTCAAAGCGTCTGCATCGGGAACTAGAAAAACTTGAGCCACCTTATAGCCTTTGAGAGAAGGTTCTAAACCAACTGCTGGTCGTCCCAAGATATCATATTGAATCTTACGCGAAGTCATTCCTATCTCACTAGAGATTTCCTCAAGTGTCCAATATCCAGGGATAGTGGCTTCTTTACGTTTGAGTGGCGGATCAAAATCTTCGGGACGCAGAATATTATTTTCTGAAATGGTTAGGGATTTAGACATTTAAACGTATTAGGAATACTCCTTCAATACCTCCATAATAAATGGAATAGTTACTTCAATATCTGCTTGAGCTTTTTTTTATCAGCTTCTGATATTTCTGAGTTATTAATTAGAGCATTTATCTCTAAGTCTAACTCGTTCATCAATTGCTTTAGCTTCTCTATATCCTCTCGAAGAACAGCCACATTCTCTTGTATCAAACGTTCCATAACATTTAAACACGCATTCATTAGTGCTGCCATGTCTCTACGAGGCGTCGGGTTTTCAGGAGTAAATCTTCGATAAGGATCTCCGACGGCACACCCATATCTCTCTACAAGACCGCGCAAGTCTTCATAAAATAAACTGGTAGGACTACTATCTTGTAACTCACTGGTTGAGGTGACCTGCGGTAGTGTTTTAGTATCGGGAGAAGAAGGTTCTAGAGGGGGGATACTCACGTCAGGCCGGTCCCAGTCTATTCTTTTGTAGAAATTTAAGAAATCTTCTAAATCTTCTAAATTAATGTTTTGACTTTTTAATTCTTTCACTATCTGTTGAAATTCTGTTTTTGCTTTCTCGATGTCCTGACGACAGCCAGCAACTGCTACTGTTAAAATTCTCTCAAACCCATTCAAAAATCGGTTAATAAACATTGACATATTTCCTCTGAGTACGGGTTCGTTTCCAGCAAAACTACCTTTTGGAGCCATAAAACTATGGTCGGATATCCAATTAACAATCTGATAAGATTCGTAATACCAGTCATTAGTTTTGACATCATTTGGTCTTCTAAAAGTGTTTAGTTTAGGCTCTTCGGGAGAAAGACACTTATTATTTTTATAATCCAACGAGAGAGATTTGAAGATTTGTTCTGTATCCTTTCCGAGTGCATAAAACTGTTCTTGTACCAGACTTTGAAAAACTCGAAATGCGTTACCTTCCCAATTAATTAATTCAGCCTTAGTCATAGCTTGATTAGGACGAAAACTCCCGTCTTCGTAAGGATAAATAATTCCGTAGCGTTCTGCCAAACTACGAAGAGCTTCGTAATACCAATCACGAGGAGAGATATCTCTTAGCTCACTGACTGAGGTAACTCGCTCCGTATTATGTAAAGGATGAGTACCTGGTAAGTCTAGGGCTATGTTAGTGATTGAGCTAGGGGGGCGAACAATAAGAGAGCGAGTTGATAGGTAGTAAATTATGAAGAGAGGGACAGAAGCAATGAGGACAACTCCAATTATTTGGCGATATCTCTTCAAAAAATTAGCTGCAATGGTCAGTCGAGAAAATCTAGCTTTGACGGAATCTGGAATAGGTAAATTTACCCCAGCAACTCGTATTTGATTGTTCTCATCTAACACTGGAGTTAGTATTTTAGCTGCTCCTTTGACATCTCCCTGGACATAATCTTTCATGCCGCGAGCATAAACTAATAAAGGCTTATAATCGGAGAGTTCTTCAGCAAAAAGTTCCAAAACAGAAGTCAGACGTTCCCATTCTGTTAAGTCTTTGTGACTGAGAGTAGATAGCATAGCAGCGATTTCCTGTGCTGCCTGTTTAGGATTCGTATAAGTGAGTGCTGTCCATCGCTGAGATTTAGCAAAGTCACTGAGATCAATGTCAGGACTTTCCAGTTGAGGACGGACGTAGGTGAGCAAAAATTCAGCAACCTCTCG
Source organism: Crocosphaera sp. Alani8 (assembly GCF_038442745.1). Classification (NCBI taxonomy): domain Bacteria; kingdom Bacillati; phylum Cyanobacteriota; class Cyanophyceae; order Chroococcales; family Aphanothecaceae; genus Crocosphaera; species Crocosphaera sp. Alani8. The sequence goes on along the minus strand of NZ_JARVCN010000470.1, from coordinate 13,034 downwards.
TATGCGGAGAGAACTAAAGCGGGAATCTTGTTGAAGCCGATAAAGCAGTTCTTGACGGATCTCTTCATCCATTTCATAAAGTTCACTGCCTACTTCATCACACAGGCAAGAGAACAATAAATCTGTTACTGCGACCCAAGGAACGTTGAGAGCCACCTTATTCATATCCCACTGGAATTCAGCCCAAAGTCGGTAAAGTAAATCTGGTGTTAATGCTAGTGGAACGGCTGCGTGGTAGGCTAGTTGGAGGTGTGCTTCTCCGTATCGCTGCTCAAAAGAGGTAATGCGCTCAAGAGTTTGTTGAGAACTGGTTGTGGGTAACTGTTGTTTAGACTGAATCATTGATTTTTCTCTAAATTATCAACAATAGGGGAATGCCCCCGCAAAACATCTATTGCTAGATCTAGTCCTTGGCGATTCATCTCAAACATAGGAACGAAACGAGCAATTTCCTGAGCCGTAGTATCTTGCCAACGATTCCTTGGCATGGGATTGAGCCATGCGACCTGACGAACTTTCAATTTGACTTGACTCAGAAAATTTTTTGTCAGTCGGATCCGCTCTGGATTTAAACCGCCACGGGATGCCCCAGCATCACTAATGAGGAGTACAGCCGCTCGCATCGGAGAGAGTTGTGCCATAACGTTGGGAATAGGTTCTGCTTCTAGGTGATTTGGATCTCGATAGATATACCTAACTGGACAGTTATGGAAGTAGTAGATCCCTGCAGTTCCTAAGCGACCTTCCTGGGAAGCAGTTTCAGCTATTCGCTGGGATAGGGAATGAAAAGGAACCATTGATCCCTCTCGATCTATCAGGAGTAATAGTTCAGTTTTGTTGACATAGCGGGGCATTAGAATAACGTTTAATAGCCCACCTTGACGGGCTGCTTGCTCGACAGTAGCTTCAATATCCAGTTCTATTGGTGGGCCTTCCCTGACTGAATGGCGCAAATATCGCCAACTCTGCTTCATTTGCCGACGGGTAATGGGAAGAAAATCAGTATTTGAAGAAAATCCTTGGCTTAAAAATATCTGGGCTACTTGCACCTCGTCTTCTATGTCACGAATCAACTCTGAGATAGCAGCCTGTGGGTCACTATCTGTTAGAGAGGATGTTGCATCCTCCTCCTTCACTTCCTTATCCTTTCCCATAAGAACTAACAAACAACCAGTGAGTAGAACTGCTGTTAGTGAAAAACCCCACCAATAATCAATATTTAACCCTGTTGATGTAGGTTCGACAGGTATTACTTGTTCGTCTGGTGGAGGGGATTCAGGAGAATTGTCAGGAACGTTGGGTATTGGAGACGGACTAGAATCTGTTTCTGGAATTTCTACAATTTTGGAATTTTCTGGAAGTTCTACGACTGGCGACTTCGGTTTGGAAACACTCCACCAGACAAATGTGGCTCCCAGAACAAAAATTGCTCCCACAAGGATGAGGCGAATTCTCTGCGGGGTTTTGGTCTGAGTGTTATCTTTCTGTTTTTCTGTCTCCTGTTTAGAGTCAGACCCTTTGCGGAGATTAGTCTCCTGTTCTAAAAACTTATCAAAGTAATAATTAAAAATGCGTAGTTCATCAGGGGATTTCACCCATATAGTACGACAGAGACGTTGTAAAGCCTTATAGTCAGAAGTGCCAATTCCTCGTTGTAAAGCAGTTAGCATTAGCTTATATTCGCTAATACCGAGAGAAAGACCGGCTTTACGGAGTTGAATGAACAAGTCTAGCAGGGGAAAGTTATTCATTTCTTTTATTTTTATTAAGATGGCGAATCTGATCCTCCCGACTTTTTAAGAGCGTCCCTAAATAGGGCAAATCTCCGTCTAGTTTTTCTAACCCCATATCTTGAGGGAGAGAATGCAGAATTCTAAACCAGTCAATAAGTTCACTGGTATTAACGGCTTTAGTACGACCGCTTTCATACGCTTGCATTTCCTGTCGCAGATCTTGAAAGCGATCAATAGATTTTTCGAGTAGCGTCTCCGGTGCCTTAGGAAAATGGGCTTGAATAATTTTAATTAACCGCTCTCGACTGGGAAATTCAATGTAGTGAAACAAACAGCGTCGTAAAAAAGCGTTAGATAAATCTTTCTCATCATTACTGGTAATAATGACAATGGGGGGATATTTTGCCCTAATTTCTTTTCCAGTCTCCTCAATGATGAACCGTCTTTCATCAATTTCTAGCAGCAAATCATTGGGAAAATCTATATCCGCTTTATCGATTTCATCAATCAGCACCACAGTATGCTGTTCCTTTAAGAAGGCACGCCCCAAAGGACCCAAGCGGACATAGGTGCTGGGGTCTTGGACACGCTGAATATCTTCCTCTTTTGAGAACTGTTTCGCTGCCGCCAGTTGGGCATCTCGCAAACGCCCTACAGTATCATAAGTATATAAGCCATCTTTTGCCCGACTTGTTGATTTAACGTACCAAGCTTCAAAGGGGAGGTTAAGGGAATAAGCTACTGAATAAGCTAACTGGGTTTTTCCACATCCTGGTTCTCCTTTAAGTAGTAGGGGGCGTTGGAGTTGAATAGCTAAATTAACGGACTCAACTAAGTCCTCATCGGGAATATAGGGAAGTATAGGTTTGCCTGACCCATCTCTTTCCCTAGCAGTAGGCTGTACACTATGTGTATATTTAAGAGCGATATCATTCAGGATAACTTCTTCCATCTTTTTTCCTTTTTTTACTTATAGATAGCAGTAGGCTGTCAAGACTTATTTTTCAAAGTTTTAACCAAATCTCCGACTCCTCATACCAATCTAGACCACACTGATCGCAAATTTCTCTTAAAACCTCTTCTGGAATTCCAGAATCACTGTTCTCTAAGATTGTTTCAACGGCTTCGTCGATTTCTTTGGTGAGTTTTGTCGGTAAATCGCTGTACTCGTCCTCTATCCAGTTAGTCAGTTCTCTGTTAGAAAATTCGTGAATTTCTGGGGTTTTAATAGGCTTATCTGGCTTCCAATTGGCATCCAGTTTTTCCACAAAAGGAATATTCCAGTCAGCTACGCATCCCTCATAATCTACAAGAAACATCAGCAACTTAAACTGGCACTCTTCGTTTAGCGATTCCTTCACCTTCGCCGCCAGGGGTAACCAGAAATCTTGAATTAACTCATGAAAGGCACTTTCAGGCATAAAATCCACTTGGTGGAAAATCAGGAGAACATCCTGCGTTCGCCACCACTTATAAACCCCTTCGGCAATTTCTTCAAGTGAGAACTGCCTTCCCCGCAGGCCAACTCTACCCCCTAATTCCCGCCAAAGGGCTTTGGCATCGCTCTTTCGCACGCGGCGGCTAACATCGATCTTGACTACCTTTCCTGTTACCCATAAAGGAAGATACTGCACCACCAGACGATTCAACAACCACCGTTGACCATATCCTAGTGACCCGTGAATCAAAAAGGCGGCTACATCATGAGTATTGATGACCCTGAGAAACAGGCGAGCTTGCTCCCGATAGCCTAACTTTAATAAATTGCGATAGAGTTGCTGGCTGTCAGGAATCTGCCAAATTCTAGACAATGCGTCAATAGATATTGCTAAACCTATTTTCCCTCCCTGTCTATGGCTCACAATACCCACAATTTTTCCCGTCACTGCGTCCACTATGGGAGAGCCACTGTAGCCAGGTTCTAGACTATATTTTTCGTCTACAATTTGCAGATCCCAAACTGGTGTATTTGTACCAGGTTTAATTTGCAATCCTCCTTGATTTCCTAAAGTACCTCGAAGTGGTCTAATCAGATGCCCTTTTGCGTATGCTTGAAATCCAGCCATAACTACAGCCCTGTCCTTCTCACCGCAACTCTGAGTTTGAAGTGCTGGTTTATTCCATAAACCTTCAACCCTCAAAATCGCCAGATCTAAGCCGATATCTTGACCAGAAGACACCAAGGTTGCGTTTTGTCCATCAACCAAAATCTGATTGACCCCACCTACATCCTCGATAACATGAGCACAAGTTAGAATATGACCTACGCCGCTTGTCTGACGAATGACGAATCCTGTCCCGAATTTTTTTATGTCAGGGTTACTTCCAGTAATAAGTACAATTGACTTTTGTATCTCTTCTTCTAGTGTCATTTGGTTAAGGTATTAGACTGAGTAGCAGAGTTTAGAATCAATTTAACGGTTAAATTTGACTCTACCTTCGACTTTGTAATATAAAGATTACCCTCCAGTTCAAAAGCTAGACCAATTTCAACTTCTACTTGATCGATGGTCATTTCTTTATTGATCTCCTCCCACGTCTCCTTAATCGGACGACAGACCTTAGTTAGCAACGGTTTAATTTGCTCAAAGGTTGAATTAACTCGATCAGCATAGCCCCCAGCTATCTCCCGTGCTTTTTCCTCTGGTACCTCAACTTCCACAAGGGCTCCATCTTCTAGTTGAATCAAATTAGTTGCCATTTCTACTTGCTACCTTTAATTTTCTCCAAATTTTATCTTAAATTTCTTCAGTCAAATCGACAATACTTGAACCGCCCTTCTTTTAGTCTCTTCCCCCCGTCGATCATACTTAGCCGTCGTTTCAGGAGACGCATGACCTGCTAACTTCTGCACCGTCACCAGATCCACCCCTGCATCTAACAAATCACTACAAAAGGTCCGTCTGAAATCATGGGGGGAAAACGACTCAATCCCTGCCTGCAGGGCCCTTTTCTTCACAATCTTTAACACCGCATCAGGATTAAGATGTCGCTGCTCAATGCGTCCCCCCTTGCGAATGGGACACAACAACGCCCCTTCAAACTCCCCACGCACCCCTAACCAACCCTCTACTAAGCAGATCACTGACTCAGGCAAATACACCGTCCGATCCTTATCCCCCTTGCCTCCCCTCACTTCTAACACCCCACCATCGCTGGTAAAATCTTTGACCTCTAACGCCACCAGTTCAGCCCGTCTTAACCCCGTCCCCCGTAAAATGCCCATTAACGCTGTATCCCTTACCCCAAGGGGACTTGAATCATTAACACAAACCCCCATCAACGCCTCAATTTCCAATGAAGTTAACGCCCGTCCCCTAAGCCGTTTTTTGCCCTTAACACTAGGCAAATCAACCGCCTTGGCATAATCAGCAGCGTCCATTAAATCCAAGCGTAACGCCTCTTCCAATACCCGTCGCAGCGCACAAAGCATCTTATTCGTCGTCGTCGCCGAATATCGCTGTTTAAGCTCTCGTCTAATGGTGGCCGTATGGTGATAACGTAACTTAGACCAGTCCAAAGTCATCGCATCACAGTCCCCTTCTGTCAACAAAGAAGCCATCACATCTAACGACTGCTTCATGGTGATCACCGACCCAGGACTCAACGAATGAAGGTAGACCGCCGCCGGATGAAGGGACAAAGGAACCGGCGCAGCCAGCTTCAAATTATTTGCACTATCATAAATTAAACTACTCACCACTTAACAAAAATAACTCTTTAAAACTCTTATTCTAAATCCCTATTGTCTCATTTATTGAGTAATAGTCATAATCGGCGTTTGAGGAGTATCTGTGACAAAAGTGCCGTTAAGGGATCGGCGATCGCTAAAAGTTAGGAAAAATAAAAATAACTTTGCCGAAAATGGCAGTGGACTATCTCAAATCAAGAAGCTTCAAACCCTTATAGATGGGGATTTTTCAAATTAAACATTGCCTAGTTTGCACCCTTTTAGGCAATGTTTGAGACTGTATATACATGGTGAATTAAGGGGTGTATATACATGGTGGTTTACAGAATTTTACATCGTGGCTGATTTTGCACGTATTCTTTCCCAACCCCAAGTAAGTATAAAGAAAAGCTGAGTTCTGAAAGGCATACCCTGAAGAAGATAATGGAATTTTTAGCTAATAACAGCAGAAGCGATAACTAAGCTAGTTACAAAAATACCTCTTTGTTAAGAGGTATTTTATGTTGCAATGACTTAAAATTAAGTTAGGTAAATTGATAAAAAATAAGACTTATGTGGTTACAACCCGTTCAAAATCCCCCAGTTCAAAATCCGTCATGTAGAGTTTCTGCACTCATCTCACCTCGTCAGGGTCATACCCAAGAAGAAGTAGTCAGTCAACTAGAAAAGTTTGGAGCAGAGAATTTACAGTTTCCTGCTGATGGTTTTATTTCCGCAGAAATTAATTCTGATTCGGTTAAAAATTTACAGAATTTAGCCGTAGTAGAAATTAAGCAAAAATACCAAATGAGAAACGGACAAAATCGCTTTAATTGCTAGAGATTTCGTCCATTTTCTTAGTTTTCTACTTTGGCTAATGCAGCAATAATATCGAGCTTCCCATATCCATAGATAGGAGTCCAAAGAGTGTCTTGAGTATGGACATCTTTTTTTGCTGTTTCTTGGAAAATCGCTTTAATTTGATTTGGCGTTAGAGTTGGGTCTTTTTCTAACATTAATGCTATTGCACCTGTTACAACAGGGGCAGACATACTCGTACCTTCAATAGAAAGCAGGCGATCGCTTCTTTTAGCTCTGACCGATACATTTGATAAGCTCGATCCGTCGGCTAAACCAGCAGTAATATATTGACCAGGAGCGGAAATTTCAGGCTTCCAACGACCATCTCTAGTAGGGCCTAAACTGCTAAAGTTGCTAGAGCGTCCGACAAAGGCTCTCCCATCTTGTTGCATTCCTGCATCGCTATCCCAAGTATTTTTCGATACGTGACTGGCAACAGCTATACAACCTTCGGCAGTGGCGGGAATGCCGACAGTACCTTCGGCTTTCACTAAAGGATGGGGTTTAAATCGAGCAAATCCCGAATTAGCAAACCAACCATCAAATCGCCCTACAGTTGCAGAAATACAACTAATGCGAAAACGCCAATCTTCTAGAGCATTAGGAGGCAAACTAAAAGTATTAAAGCTAATAAAAACTTGAATTTGAATCAAGTTATTTTGAATGTAGGATCGGCGACTCAATTCTATCTGTACATTCCCTCCACTATAGCTGTCTGTATTACCTAAAGTAGGGACGGGTAATGCTTGTCCAGAAGGAGTAATTAACTCAATATTATAGTCATCTGTATTGGGATACCAAAAAGTGGCTGGAGCAACAGGAGGATTGTTAGGAGAATTGCTAGGAAAAATATCAAAGATGACTTCTTCCATTTGGTTGGGAACGAATAGACCGTTGAGATGCAAAGAGTCATTACGTTCGTTTCCTGCCGAGACAACTAATATTTTACCCTGTCCTACTAAAGCATCGTATAAGCGTTCTGCATTGCTCGTTCCGTCGTGACTGCCAAAATGTCCGCCAAGACTGAGATTGGCTACGCAAGGATTACTGCCTGCTTTTGTATAAATCCAGGATACGGCGAGGTCTACATTGCTAAAGTCGGTTTTAACTAGCAAAAATTTCGCGTTGGGGGCAATTCCTTCGTATTTTCCGAATTTACTACCTCCTGCGATCGTAGCAACGTGAGTTCCGTGTCCGTCAGTATCTTTACCTGGTTTAGCTCCTCCTGCTACCCATTGACTTTCTAAAGTAGCAGTATCGTATTCTGGATTACCAAATACTGTTTGATCCAGTAAAGCGACTACTCTAAGATTTCCCGCACCGTCGCGAAACATTGGATGAGTCAGATCGAAGCCAGAATCCACAATACCGATATAAACATTGTTTCCTGTTTGTGGAACAGCACGAGTACCACTAGCAATTAAACCAATTTCGTTTGATGCGGTATCTAATTTAGGAGTGTAAGTTTTTTTGGTTTCAATTTTCTCGATATATTCATTTTCTACTAATTCTTGGAGAGTGGAAACGCTTAATTTCCCCGAATAGTATTCTCCACCGATTAATTCTAAATTTTCTTCTTCACTTAAATCTGGTTTGCTCTGTTCAAAAGAGCTATTGTTATTAACTTTGATGCTAACAGCCACTAAATCTTGAGGGAGTGTTGGCGTTTGGGTATCGCTCAAAAAACCCGTACTTCGCGCAGCAGCTATAGGTTGCTGTTGTTGTTTTCTACTTTCTAGAATTGATGAAAGAGAGACAGATAGTTTTTCTGATAAAGAGAAACTGTGTTTTTCCATGATTTTTCAGGTTTGTTATCTACTAAGGAAGTCTGTTTTTAATGGTTTCTGCCAAGCGCAGAGATAAAGCAGCAAGGGTCAAAGCAGGATTGGCTACAGGAATGAAAGGCCATACTGAAGGGTCTGCACAGTAGAGATTGTCATAAATTTCAAATTTGAGATCGGTATCTACTACACCACTACCATCGCCACTCATTCTCATTGTCCCGCCTGCATGATGCACTGTACCTTCGTTGCCGTAACCGAGTCCTTCATCGGGGTTGTGGGGGATGCCCAAAGAGCCTAAAATGGCATTTCGCATTTGCTTGACGCTCTCAAAGTGAGGTCTGCCCGTTTCGTTGCGGTTAACTTTAACCGATAATTTTTGATTGATGCCGTTAGAGCGAATAAAATTGCTGTCGTCGAGAAAGCTAGAAAAAGGGAAAGTAAGCTTAATCGTTGTCATATCTGGTTCTTGGGCAATATCGGGGTCTGGTCGGCGTAAATTCCAATAAACGGGATTAATTAAGACTTCAATGTTGAATGGGCGATTATTTACCGTGGCATTGCGATCGCTCATGAAGACTTTGGCGTGTTTGTCTTTACCCGCAAAAGGACTGCCATCGGGAATTATATATTCGGCAGAAAAATAGGCTGGATGGTCTGTCAGTCCCACACCTATTTTGTTGCTAGGATCGTTTAAGTTACTGTTTAAAGCAATTTTAGGGCTTTCGAGAGAGCCAGCAGCTAAAACGATTACCTTCCCTTGGTATCTTCTGGTAACGTTGCCAATTAAATCCTCACAAATTACCGCAGTAGCCTTTGTCCCGTCGGTTTCTATTTGAGTTACTAAATGACCTAAGTTGATAGTTAAATTGTCTCTTCCCGCAACTCCATTAAAAGCCATAGAAACCAAAAGGCTCTCAGTAGTGGAAAATGTCCCCGTAGAGCTTTCTAAAACGTTCTCAATGGTATTTGTATCGCTAATGTTGGGTTGATGTCGAGAATGGGGCAAATCCTCAACAATCCAATCGCTAAAATCAGCAGTCAGTTTGCTAACTACACTATCTTGGAAAGGACCATTAGTTTTTCCCTTACGCATTAGTTGCTCTGCTGGCTCGTATCCGTTGAGACTTTGGAAAAAATCCCGAATCTCAACTGGCCAAAACCCTAATTCCCAATCTCGCATTCGAGGAATGAGTCCAGACCAATAGTTAGAGCGACCGCCCAAGCTTAAATGTACTCCCAGAATAAAATCCGATCCAGGCTCGTTATTGTAGTGTCCTACCTGATGGTGACCTGGCAATCTAGACCAGTCTCCAGGGAGATTAGTAATGTGAGTGGGAAAAGTCAATCCTCCAGCTTCTAACACTAAAGTTTTAACGCCAGAATCGGCTAAAGCATCGGCTAATACTCCTCCACCAATGCCAGAGCCGATAACGATAACATCGTATTCAATATCTTCGCGAGTATTATTGGGGATGCCGTCTTGAGCTATTCTCGTCTTGTCGATATGGAAGTTGTCGTAGCCGTGAAGGTAACGGTCGGGACTGGCGGGAAATTGCACCTGAGTCTCGGTAAAAAAAGCATCTGCATTAGTGGATACGTTGAAATTAAAACCATCCATCCAATAGGTGCGGTCTAAAATAAATTTGAATTCGATATTGCCAGAATAGCTAGATTTTTCGAGAAAAAATTCCCAACCGCCAAATTGATATGTCCCAAAAATATCTTTTGTCCAACCATCTTGAGCGTTGCGTAGGGTAACGAGATGATTTGGCGCGTATTGACTTGTCTCGAAGCGAATTTTCAAAAGTGCCTTGGGGTTTGCCAAGATAGCTCTTGCTGCAAACTGAGGGGGAAGATTGGCAGGAGATGGCGATTCCCCAATGAAAGTGTCGCCAGTACCACTATGGTATTGAAAATAATCCATCCACAATTTTTCCATCGTTATACAAACACCTCATAAAGAGTTTACCATCTATAACCTTTGAAGAAATTCATCATCTTGTCTATGTGTCGTCTTCAACTATACAGTGTTACCTGAAGACAACACACCTGTACCGTGACAACAACACACCATGTATGTAAAAGAATTATTAGATCGCTATAAGCTTCAATCTCGTAAATCTCTCTACTCTCGTATTTCAGCTGTTGGACTAAAATTACCCAAAGATGACGACGGTAAAGCCTACGCCACCGAACCAATGATCCAACAACTAGACGACCTAGATCAGCACCTTAAAAATGGTGGAAGCCTCAAGAACTACACACCTGTTACCTTAGTGACAACACATCTAGAAAGCTATGATAACGGTAATCTTTTAGACAATACAACACAAACAGCACAACTCACAACACAGCAAACGACACAGATGAGTCGTGAGGAATTACTAGAAATTATTGAGGTATTAGGGGGTGCGATCGCCTCTCGTTTACAACCCATTGACCCCATTGCTTATAACCATTCCCTTGAACAAGCACAAGAAAAAAACTGGATACTCTCAAGCAAAGAAGTTAAACAACTAATCGGCATTAAACCCAGTTGTCCCAAAGGTGAAAACGTATTTACTAGAGGTTGTTGGGCATTTACCAAAGCCGGCAAAATCGGCAATCAGACAGGGTGGCGAGTTAAAAAGATAGTTGAAGACTAAAACCAATACATCAGAACTGTTACCTGGCCACAACACAGCAGCTTTTTAGGTTGACTTAAAAAGCTGCTGTATCAAAAAAAGGTTGTTTAACTTGAGCCTCAAAGTCCCATACTGGTCATTAGATCGTCACCTGGCGATCGTCTTTCTTCCTCTTCATTAAATATTTGGTCATCATCATCATCCTCATCGATCGCCATGGCCACAGATGCCAACTCAGTCGGATGCTCTAGAACATTCCTAATCTGTGGATGATTCACTACTTCTAAATCCATATTCAGTGAAGCATATTGTTGGATCGCCCTAGCCCAACTTAAACACTGTTCAGCACACTGAATAGCGATCCCCTGAAACTGAGGATCATTCTTATCCATCACAAACGGCAAAAAACGAGCTTCTAACGTTTGTGCAGCCAACATCTGTTGATTAAAAGGATTCTCCTGTAAATAACTAATACACTTACCCAGTCCCGAATCAGGATTCGCACGAAGTTTAATATGTTTATCCGTTTCTTTTGACACCATTAGGCCGCCTCCTTCTGCTCGACTTCATAACCAGAGAAAATGGAAAAGAAGCCCCAAACATCCGTAAAACGGTTAATCAAGTTCAGTTTCAGAAACTCCTCATTGTTCTCTTTAATCTCCTTATCGATCCTTAACGCCTCTCCCAATTCCGAAGGACAAGCGGAAGGCATCAACACCTCTATGCCCTCAAAATAATCCGACACCAGATCCAACAAAAATTCGGCAGCCCCACCACAGCAGAACACCCCATCAATTTCTGTCTTTGGCCGTAACGTCGAATTTAACCAATCAGACACTAACGCCCAATATTCCCTTAAACTCGTATCGTAAGCCATTGAGAGCTTCGATACCTCAATGGCTGCTCGTTCTTTATCCGTCGACTTTGTAATCACCGACCAATTTATCTCACTGGCAATCTTTTTCGGCCAAGACCCTTGTTTCCAATAACCGTTATGTTGGGTCTTAATCGCTCGTAAGACATCATTTCTTGACAATCCTGCCACCTTATGCCCCATTTTATCGGTTAAATCATAAAAACCAAGCTCAGTGGTACTGCAAAGTTGACGACAGAGCGTGCCTTTCCTAAAAAACAAACTCGACGTATTCCGATGCCCAAACATCAAAAAGGCGACATTTTTTCTCGTAAAAGCAGACCGGTCATTCATACCCGTCCACATGGCCAGTCCACTGCCTTCCGGGACACACTTATATCGTTCTAACTTCACCTTTAGACGTTGGTGGCGAAAGTAAAACCCACGCAGGGACGACTTTAATTCCGACTCTAACTGTTCCGTTGACGTGATCTCACCGAAAGGCAGCAACACCCCTAAATCTAAACGGAACTCTGTTCCTAACCCTTCTCTTTCAGCGATCGCTCCAATGGCTCCCAATATCTTAGGGGTAGCGATTTCCCACTTCAACGTCTTTAAATTAACAGACGCTTTGAAATCATCAGCTACACGCCCCACAGCATGACACTTTTCTCCCTTCTTAAACCGAATCCAAGCATTATCCTCCGGTCTTCCCATTCCAGAATCTATCGGCAGGGAAGCTTCTGACTCAGGAGGTAAAGCTAAGTGTTCCGGTTCCATCACCATATATTGAACATCTTGGCCTTCTACCTGATAGAGAATTTTATTCAAAGAACTCCCCACATCAAAGCAGACGACGACCTTTTTACGCGGTGTTTGGGATTTAGCCCCTTTTGATCTCTTCCTAGGGGTTTTAGTCTTATCTTCCTGCTCACCATGATTAACAGCAGTTTCCATCTGAGACTCAGACTTATGGGTAATGGGTAGCTCCTGAGAGTCATTTAACTCAGCACTCATTGAGTCTCCCCCCTGCAATGTTTCGCTCATACACTCCTCATGACTTACACTCAACACATCCACTGCCATTTTTTTAGTTACAGAGGCCGTGGTTTTTTTTCTTTATCTCTCAACTTTCTAAAAAACCCCGATTTTCTTTAGATTTATTTAATGTCACTAAACGTTACTACTCGTCATTAAACGTCACTGATTTCTACTACTCGCTACTACTCGTTATCAAAAAAGTGATCTCTCCCCTGTTTTTGACCCCGATCTGACCCTAAATCGATAACGTATCGTAACCCTTAACAACGAAGAGTAACGTCTAGTAACGTACAGTCACCTCTAGTAACAGGCTTTTTTTACACCCCTAGCTCCTGGATTCACCCGATTTTGCTCTGATCTAGGGAGTTAGTGGGTGTTCTTCCCGTAAGGGAAGCCAGCGCACTCCATGTTGAGACATTTTGGCTATACTAGCCAAAAGTCCCAACGGAGTCGCTGTCCAGGGGGACA